>JBAPQQ010000733.1:0-2118 GCA_049280695.1 Mycobacterium sp. | reverse complement strand
CCGATGATCGTCGCACCAGCGGCTACCGCGAGGAATTCAAAGACCCGATCCCCCCAGCGCCCCGATCCCTGCCTCAAGCCGGCCCGGCCCGGCGGTTCGGTGGACATACCTGAAGTATCCCCGCGTTGGTGTGGGCTCGTCGGCGTTCCCGACGAGCCCACAACGGCATGTTCCGGTTTCAGTGTCATCGCCCTCCGTCAGTTACGAGATCGCATTGACGGCGTTTGTCAGTTGCTCCTTGAACCGATCCGGGACCGGGATGTAACCGTTGTCCTCCAACCCCTTCTGGCCTTCGCCGAGCGATACGGTCAGGAAAGCACGAAGCGCCGGCGCCACATCGGCAGAGGGATACTTCGAGCAGACGATTTGGTACGTGGCCAGGATGATCGGGTACGTGCCGGGCTCGCTCGGCAGGTAGAACGAGGTCGTGTCCAAGACCAAGTCGTTGCCTTGGCCTTTGATCTTCACGGCGTCGATCGACTTCTTCGCGGAGTCCAAGGTCAGCGGTACTGGATCGGGGCCCGCCGAGGTGATGATCTGGGCGGTCGACAGGCCCTGGTTCTTCGCGTACGACCATTCGTTGTAGGTGATCGAACCCGGCGTGTTCTTGATCGCCGCGGACGTGCCCTCGTTGCCCTGCGCGCCTTCGCCGACGCCGCCCCGGAATGCCTTGCCGGCGCCCTTGCCCCAGGCGCCCTGCGACGCCGCGTCGAGGTACTTCTGGAAGTTGTCGGTGGTGCCCGACTCATCGCTGCGGAAGATGACGTTGATCTGCTGGTCGGGAATGTCTTTGCCCTGGTTCAGCGCGGCAATTTCCGGCGCGTTCCAGTTGGTGATCGTGCCGTTGAAGATCTTGGCCAGGGTTGGCCCGTCGAGCGCGAGGCCGTCCACACCGGGCAGGTTGTACGTGACAGCGATCGGACCGAAGACGGTCGGCAGGTTCCATGCGCTGTTGTTGCCGCAGCGTTGTCTGGCCTTGGCGTATTCGCTTTTTTCCTCGCTGAGCGGTGAATCCGAACCACCGAAGTCCGTTACCCCACCGAGGAATTCGGAGACGCCCGCGCCGGATCCACTTGATGTGTAGTTGACGGTGAAGCCGGGGCACGCACGCTGGTATGCGGTGATGAATCGCGTCATCGCATTCTTCTGTGCCGACGAGCCGCTCGCCTTGAGCGCCTTCTGGCCGGCGCAGGTGATGTCTGACGAACCTGCCTGGTTGGCTTGAGTTGCTTTGTTGTCGCTGCCGCACGCCGACAGCGAGAAGGCGATCGTGGCCGCCGAGACCGTCGCACCAACCGCTTTGCCGAACCCCTTGAATCTCACCGTGTGTTGAACCTTCCTTAGCCAGAACAGAAATTCGGACGCTGACACCTTCGGCAACGTATGCGGCCGTGGTGGACGGGCGGCCCATGGCAGGTGAACGGACGGTGAACAACTTTGTGAACACCGTGGATACGACGGGTGTCGGGGGGTGTCGGGACCCTGCGAATCAGCTTGCGGCGTAGGCGGTGTCCACCCCGCTCAGTTCGAAGCGGAGCCGGCGGTAGGCGCCGATGGCGGCGTCGTTGTCGGCTTCGGTGTAGAGCATGACAGTCGGGTCGGGCTCGCGGCCCAATCGCTCGGCGAGGTGGTGCAGACCCACCAGCGTCAGCGCTGCGCCCAGCCCGCGGCGGTGCATGTCCGGGTCGACGCAGATGACGTACACCTCGCCGAGGCCGGGGCGGTTCGGGTGGACCTTGGTCCAGTGGAAGCCCACCAACTTGTCGGTCTTCTCGTCGAATGCCAGGAAGAGCCCGTCGGCATCGAACCAGGGCGCGGCACGCCGCTCTTTCATGTCCTCGGGCGTCCAACCGCCCTGTTCGGGGTGCCACGCGAACGCCGCGTTGTTGACCCGCAGCAGTTCGGCGTCGTCGGCGGGCCCGCGGTAAGTCCGCAGGCGCACACCGTCGGGAACCGTGGCGGGCGGCAGGTCCGCCAGCGGCCGGCGCATCTGCCAGAGCTCCCGAACCGGTTTGAGCCCCAGCGCCGCGGCAGTCGCCCGCGCCGGCTCGAGGTTGCCGGGCGCCCAGAACCGGGTGGCGTCGCCGGCCGTTTCGAGCGCCGCCTGCACCATCGACG
>JBAPQQ010000732.1:0-8483 GCA_049280695.1 Mycobacterium sp. | reverse complement strand
GCCATGGTCGGCGCCGCCTGGGCGCTGACGTTTACGTTCGCGATCGTCGCGCTGGCGTGGCGCAGCCCGCGGTTCGACCCCGACAAGCCCGGCCACCCGCTGCCCCGCTGGGTCACCCGCTTCGTCGACGCTCCCCTCACCCGCCGGCTGATAGCAGTCCTCGGGCTGGCGTTCACGGCCTGGGTGCTGATAGCCGGGATTCTTGGTCCGCGGAACAGCGCGAACGCGCTGCCCGGCGTCTTCTACGTGCTGCTGTGGGTCGGCCTCGTCGCGGTGTCGCTGGCCGTGGGGCCGGTGTGGCGGGTCCTCTCACCGATGCGCACTCTCTATCGGATGACTCTGAGCCCCTTGCATTTTCGTCGCTTGAGCTATCCGCCCGCGCTCGGATACTTCCCGGCGGCATTCGGGTTGTTCGCCTTCGTGTGGCTCGAACTCGCGAGCCCCGACCCGGGCTCGCTCACCGCAATCAAGGTCTGGCTGCTGGTATATGCGGTGGCCATGACTCTCGGCGCCGCTGTGTGGGGCGAACGCTGGTTCGCCAGAGCCGACCCGTTCGAATTGTACAGCGTTGTGGTATCACGGTTGTCGCCGTTCCGGCGCGATCAAAACACGCGGCGCATTGTCGTCGGCAACCCGTTCGACCACCTGCCATCGTTGCCCGTGCGTCCCGGAGTGGTCGTCGTGCTGGCGGTGCTGCTGGGATCGACGGCGTTCGACAGTTTCTCGGCGACACCGGGATGGCGGGAATTCGTCGACGACCTCTCGGGCGGGTCGTCGCTGACGGCCACGGTGGTGCGGACGTGCGGGCTGGCGGTGTTCGTATCGGTTGTCGCCGTGACGTTTTCGTCGGCGGCATGCGCCACGGGCGGGGTGGACCGCCGTCGGCACCTGGAATTGCCCGGGCAGATGGCCCATTCGCTCATCCCGATCGTGGTCGGCTACGTTTTCGCCCACTACCTGACGTATCTCGTCGAGCGCGGCCAGGAGACGATGGTGCGCCTCGGCGACCCGCTGGGCCGCGGCTGGAACCTCTTCGGCCTCAGCCACGCCGAGGTGTCGTATTTCCTGTCGTCGCACCCTTCGGTGTTGGCGACGATCAAAGTGACCTGCGTGGTGGCCGGACACATCACCGCGGTGATCGCCGCGCACGACAAGGCCCTGCGTCTTCTGCCCAAAGGGCACCAACTCACCGGCCAATTGGCGATGATGCTGGTCATGGTCGGCTACACCTTCACCGGTCTGTACCTGTTGTTCGGTGGATGAGCCGTGACCGACGTCCTTGCCTGGGTGCTCGCTGCGGTGGCCGTCGCCGAGGCTGCCGGACTCGTGGCGCTGTGGGCGCTGCTTACCCGGGCACGCGGTGAAGCCGACCAACTCAGAGCCCGCGTCGACACCCGCCAGCAGCTGATCACCGGCGGCCGCGAGGCTGTCAGAACCGTCTGGCAGACAGCGAATCTGATCCGGCAAGAAGGGTTCGGCGCGGCGGTGCGCACGTCGATCGAGGAACTCGCCGACTGGGCCGAAGTGGAACGGCCTGACCTTGCGCGACTGACTCCCGGCGGCAAGGTCGTCATCCTGTTCTCCGACATCGAGGACTCGACCGCGCTGAACGAGAGCATGGGAGACAGGGCGTGGGTGCGGCTTCTCGCCCGGCACGACAAGCTCGTCCGCAACTGCGTCGACGAGCACTCCGGCCACGTCGTGAAGAGCCAAGGCGACGGGTTCATGGTGGCTTTCGCGCACCCCGACGAGGCGGTCGCGTGTAGCATCGCCATCCAGCACGCACTGGCCCGTGACGCAAAACGCCGGTCCGCCAAGACGATCCGTGTGCGGATCGGCATCCACATGGGTAAGTCGGTGCGGCGTGGCGACGACTTGTTCGGTCGCAACGTCGCGATGGCGGCCCGGGTCGCCGCCGAGGCTGACGGCGGCGAGGTGCTGATCAGCGCACCGGTGCGCGACGCGGTCGCCGGCGAAGTCGACTTAGGTGAACCGCGGGCAGCCGAACTCAAGGGATTCCGCGGCACGCACCTGCTCTACCCAGTGGATCTGGCGGCCTAGCCTTCCGGCGCCGACGACCAGGCCGACACCAGCGCCCACAGAGAACAGATCGCAGCGACGGCCGTTGCGGCCGCGCCGATGTACAACCCGTACGCCGCGTCGACGGGCGGATGGATCTTCTGCTGGTAGTACACCGCCGTCAGACCGCCGATCGACAGCGAAAGCACCAGTGCCGCAACGGCAGACGCTCGCTCCGACAGGCCACGCGCAGTCATCGCACCGGCGACGACGAGAGCCGATGCCAGCAGGACGATCAACTGCCCGGCATCGAACTTGGCGGGCGGCCGGAAATATCCGACCACCCAGCCGCCGATCGCGCTGGAATGCCCACCGCCGTCGGCGGTCGTCGCCCGCCACGGCAGCCACCCGCTGATCGCGATCACCGCCGCGAACAGCACCACCAACCAACCGGGACGCAGCCGGATCATGGTTGGCACCCTAGCGTGCCGGGGCGGCACTACTGTGAACCTCCATGACGGACATTCCGGACTGGGCCGAGCGGCTGGACATGTCGCCTCACCCCGAGGGCGGCTGGTTTCGCGAAACCTGGCGCAGCCAGCTGACGATCGCCCAGTCGGCTCTTCCGCCTGACTACAGCGGCCCACGCAACGCCGGTACCGCGATTCTGTTCCTGTTGACGCCCGGCCAGCAGTCGGCGTGGCACACGGTCCGCAGCGCAGAACTGTGGCTGTTCCACCGGGGCAGTCCGCTGCTGCTCGAGATCGGGCCTGAACAGTCAACTGCCACAACCTATCTCCTGGGTCCCGACTTTCACGCGGGAGAGCAACCCCAGATCGTCGTGCCGCCCGGACACTGGCAGCGCGCCCGCCCCCGCGACGACGAGCCGAGCCTGGTGAGCTGTGTGGTGGTGCCGGGCTTCGACTTCGCCGACTTCGCACTGGCCGCAGAGTAGCCTTACGGATAATGCGGGGCCATACCATCGTCTGCGGCGACGACGCCTTGGCGAGGCGGATCGTCGAGGAACTCAACAACGCCGGCACGTCCGTGGTGATGCTGAGTTCTGCCGCCGAACTCGCCGAGGCGGGCGTCGCGCACGCGACCTCGATCATCTGCGTGGCCCACGACGATGCGACGAACCTCGAAATCGCCCTGCTGGCACGTGAAGCCAATCCGAACGTGCGCGTGGTGGCGCGCCTCGTCAACACGGTGTTGCGCGATGCGGTCGCGACGGGCAACGGCCCCGGGGCGATCCTCGACGTCGCCGACCTCGCCGCGTCGTCCGTCGTCGAAGCCTGCCTGTCGCGCACTACGCACTCGATCACGATCGCCGGCCGCGAGTTCGTCGTTTCCGGCACGGAGGCACCGCGGGATGCCACACTGCGCGAACTTTTCGACGACCTCGCGCCGGTTGCGGTGATCAGGGGCGAGTCCACGTCGTCGCCCGGCGAGGTGGTGGCATGCCCGGGCCGGGACCTGCCGGTGCAGGCCGGAGACTGGACCGCGATGCTCGGCACCGCCGACGAACTAGCCGCCCAGGGCATCAGAACAAGCCAGCTCTCGTCACGGGCACAACATCGGCGCACGCGGCTCGTCCGGATGCTCGACGGGCTGCGCATGATCCGCGAGGACGTCAATCCGCTGTTCTACCGGCTGTTGGGAGTGACGCTGACCCTGCTCGTCGGGTCGACGGTGATGCTGCGGTTCACCTACAGGTACCCCGGCATGACATGGGTGGATGCGCTGTACTTCTCCACCGAGACCATCGCGACCGTCGGCTACGGCGACTTCAACTTCGTCCATCAGCCGACCTGGCTGAGGTTGTGGGGCGTGGTGATGATGCTCGCCGGCGTCACGACCGTGGCGATCCTGGTGGCGTTCATCGCCGATCTGCTGCTGACGCGCCGGTTCGCCCAGACCGCCGGCCGCCGCCGGGTCCGCCACCTCCGGCGCCACGTGATCGTCGTGGGGCTGGGCTCGTTCGGCATCCGCGTCGTGAGCGACCTGAAGGCTGACGGCTACGAAGTCGCGGTAATCGAATGCAACGACGACAACAGGTACCTGTCCGCCGCCGCCGCGCTCGACGTCCCCGTCGTCTTCGGTGACGCCACCTTGCGTCAGACGCTGGAGGCGGCCCGCGTCTCGGAGGCCCGCGCCGTGGCGGTGCTCACCCAGGACGACATGGTGAACGTCGAAATCGGCATCGTCCTCAAGGAGATTCTCGGACCCCGGTGGAAGCGCCGCGGCAACCGGCCGGGCGTGCCGGTGGTGCTGCGAATCTACGACCGGGTGCTCGGCGCCGCGGTGGCGCACAGGTTCGGATTCGGCAACGTCCGGTCGACGGTCGAACTGGCCACGCCGTGGTTCATCGGCGCGGCAATGGGACTGCAGGTGCTCGGCACGTTCTCCGTCGGTCAGCGCTCGTTCATGGTGGGCGGAGTGCGGGTGGAGCGCGGCAGCGAACTCGACGGACTGCGCATGCTCGAGATGTCCACCCGCACCCGGGTTATCGCGATCGCGCGCGGCGACGGCGACTTCACGTTGCACCCCCGCCGCGACACCCGACTCAACGCCGGCGACACGGCCTATCTGGTCGGCCCCTACCGGGAACTGCTGGCCACCCTGCGCAAGGGCCAGTTCGGGATCAGCGCAGCGAAGACAGGCTGATCAGGCGAGGCCCAGCACCCGCATCGCGTTGTCCTTGAAGATCAGCGGAACCACCTCGGGGTCCATGTCGAGCGTCTCGAAGTCGCGGCGCCAGCGGTCCACCTGGATGAACGGGAAGTCGGTGCCGAACAGCACCTTGTGCTTGAGCTGGCGGCCGGCCGCATGCACCAGCTGCGGCGGGAAGTATTTCGGCGACCAGCCGCTCAGGTCGATGTAGACGTTCGCCTTGTGGGTGGCGATCGCGATCTGCGAGTCCACCCACGGCACCGCGGGATGGGCCATCACGATCGTCAGCTCGGGAAGGTCGGCGGCCACGTCGTCCAACAGCATCGGGTCGGAGTGGCGCATCTTGATGCCGTAGCCGCCGGGCAGTCCGGACCCCAGACCCGTCTGACCGGTGTGGAACAGCGCGGGAACCCCGGCCTCGGCGATCGCTTCGTAGATCGGGTAGAACCGCCGGTCGTTGGGGTCGAATGCCTGCGCGCTGGGGTGGAACTTGAAGCCCTTCACGCCGTACTCGTGGACCAGGCTCTGGACTCTACGGACTGCTCGCTGACCCTTCCACGGGTCGACGCTGCCGAACGGAATCAGGATGTCGTTGTTGCGTGCGGCGCCTTCGACCATGTCCTCGACGGAGTTGGGCGAGTGGCCGGAGGCCGACTCGGCGTCGATGGTGAACACCACGGCCGCGACGTTGCGCTCGCGATAGTGCTCGGCCAGCGCGTCGACGGTCGAAGCGCTCTCCGGCCCGAGCTTGAAGTACTTCTCGGTGGCGGCGGCCAGAGTGTCGTCGGTGGCCCGGTGCCCGTGGCTGTCGACCTCGACGTGCGTGTGGATGTCGATGGCGTCGACGCCCGCGAAATCAATCCCGTACTCGTACATTTTCCCTTTCGCCGAGCAGACGCGGAATCGCGTTACCAGGTGGTGATTCGTGCGATTTCGCGTCTGCTCGCGCTAGCCGGCCGGCGCGAAGACGGCCTTGAAATTGTTCAGCGACTCACGGATGTCGCCCTTGAGCGCCCCGGCAACCACCATCCCGATCGGGCCGAACAATGCGGGGCCGCCCAAGCGCACGTCGAACGTCACCACCGAGCCGACGCTGCTCGGCGTGACCTTGCCGATCAGCTTCACCTTGACCCCGCCCCTACCGTCGCCGTTCAGCGTCATCGCCTGCGGCGGCTTGAAGTGCACGATCGTCCACCTGATCCGGTTGGGCATGCCCTTCACTTCGATGATCGACTCGACGATGGTGCCTTTGTCCAGCGTGTCGGGCAGCTTGCTGCGCCACACCCGGTGGATGGTCAGCCACTCCTTGTAGCGCGAAAGGTCAGAGGCGCAGTCCCACGCATGCTCCGGCGGCAGCGGGACGTCGACGGAAACGGATAGCTTGGCCATTACCTAGGTCTGGGGTTTGTTCTTGTCCACCGCCTTCTTCGCGGCTTCTTGCACCTGGTCGACCTTGTCCTTGTACTTGCCCTGCGTCTTGGAGTCGACCACGTCGGCCGCCTTGTCGATCGCGGTGTCCACCTTGTCGGCGTTCTTGGCCAGCAGGTCTTTGGCCTTGTCGAGGAAACTCATGCGCCCATTATCTCCATAACCGGCGCCGGTCGCCGATGAGCCTGCCCTGCACCCACCATGACACCTCGATGGCGCCAGCTGCCAGCAGGCCGATCGTCAGCGCCGTCGTGGTGAGCGCGACGTTCGACGGGTCGATCATGAACTTCTCCCGGGCCAGCGGGACCGAGAAGATAGCCACGTACGCCGAGCCTGCTCCGGCCACCAGCAGCACCCGCCACCAGCTGTACGGCCGCGCCACCACAGCCAGCACCCACACGGTCGACATCAGCAGCGTGATCAATGCAGCGGTGGACGCCTGCGTCTTCTGCGCGGCGCCGGCGTCATGCCCTTCGTACGCCAGCAGATAACACACGAACGTCGCCGTGCCGACGATCAGTCCCGACGGCAGCGCAGCGGTCATGACCCGACGCACGAAATGCGGCTGAGCCCGCTCGTTGTTCGGCGCCAGCGACAAGATGAATGCCGGAATGCCGATCGTGAACCACGCGGTGATCGTCACGTGGATGGGCTGGAACGGATACAGCAGCGGATCAGTTCCGAAGATCTTCGCCCCCACGCCCCCGATGCCCACCAGCACCGCCAGCAGCACCGAATACACCGTCTTGGTGAGAAACAGGTTGGACACCCGCTCGATGTTGCCGATCACCCGGCGGCCTTCGGCCACGACATGCGGCAAAGTCGCAAACCTGTTGTCCAGCAACACGATCTGCGCGACGGCCCGGGACGCGGAGCTGCCCGCACCCATGGCGACACCGATGTCGGCATCCTTGAGCGCCAGCACGTCGTTGACACCGTCGCCGGTCATCGCGACCGTGTGCTCGCGAGACTGCAATGCGTGCACCATCGCCCGCTTCTGGTCCGGGCGGACCCGGCCGAAGGTGGCGTAGCGGTCCATGGTGTCGGCGAGGTCGGCCAGGTCGTCGGGCAACCGGCGGGCATCGAGTGTCTTGCCCTCGAGACCCAGCGAGGAGGCCACCGCACCGACAGACACGGCATTGTCCCCGGAGATGACCTTGATCGAAACATTCTGCGACGCAAAGTAATCCAATGTGTCATGGGCGTCAGGCCGGATTCGCTGCTCGAGGATCACCAGCGCGGCGGGCGTGATCCGGCCGGGCGCATCCGGGTGGTCGACGGGCACGTCGGCGGATGCCAGCAGCAGCACCCGAAGTCCTTGTGCCCCAATCTGTTCAGCTTGATCGGCGATGGGTGACGACGGGTCCAGCAGTACGTCGGGCGCGCCGATCACCCAGTTGCCGTGGTCGCGGTAGGAGACGCCGCTCCACTTGGTGGCGGACTTGAACGGCGCGGTCGCGGTGGCCGTCCATCCGGGCGGATTGTCATAGGACTCCGCGATGGCAGCCATGCTGGCGTTGGGCCGGCTGTCGTCGGCGGCCAGCGACGCGAGCACGTCCGCGACATCCGTCTTGATCCCCCCGAGCTTCGCTCGACCCCCGGGGCCTTCGCCGAGCGGCGTGGTCTCGGCTACCCGCATCCCGTTCTCGGTCAGCGTTCCGGTCTTGTCGGCGCACACCACGTCGACCCGCGCCAGCCCCTCGATCGCAGGCAGCTCCTGCACTAGGCACTGCCGGCGGCCCAGCCGGATCACGCCGACCGCGAACGCGATCGACGTCAGCAGCACCAGCCCTTCGGGCACCATCGGCACCAGCGCGCCGACCGTCCGCAGCACCGATTCCCGCCAGCCCGCGCCGGTGGTGAACAGCTGGGTGTAGATGATCAGCAAACCGGCCGGGATCAGCAGGTAGGTGATGAAACGCAGGATCGTGTTGATGCCGCTGCGCAGTTCGGATTTGACGAGCGTGAACTTGCTCGCCTCCTCGGCCAGCTTGGCGGCGTAGGCTGCGCGGCCCACCCGGGTGGCCCGGTAGGCACCGCTGCCGGCCACGACGAAGCTGCCCGACATCACCGGGTCGCCGGCATCCTTGGCGATCGGGTCGGCCTCGCCGGTGAGCAGGGACTCGTCGACTTCCAAGTTCGAGTCCTCGACCACGGCGCCGTCGACGACGATCTGGTCGCCGGGTCCCAGTTCGATGATGTCGTCGAGTACGACCTCGCTCGGCAGCAGCTCGCGGCTGCCTCCCTCTCGGCGGACCAGCGGTTTGGCCTGCCCGACGATCGCAAGCTTGTCCAAGGTCTGCTTGGCGCGGATCTCCTGGATGATGCCGACGCCGCTGTTGGCGATGATCAGCAGGCCGAAG
>JBAPQQ010000731.1:0-3024 GCA_049280695.1 Mycobacterium sp. | reverse complement strand
CGCCCAGGAAGAAAAACACCATGCACGCGACCATGTACATGATCCCGATCAACTTGTGATCGGTCGTCGTGATCAGCTTGTAAATCAAATTGCCCTTAGGACCCAGCCTGGCCGGGAACGGACGACTGGCCTCTAGTCCTCCGATGGGAAGGGCTTCGGTGGTCAAGAGCTCCTCCAAAAGTTCGCGCTCGTTGCGACACCAAAATCCTAGACGGCCACGGTTGGGCCGGTGGGAGCCGGTCCTACAAGCTGTCGTACTCGTTTGCCGGAGAAACGGGTGTTACCGTCGGCGGCGTGCTCAGGCGCGGTCTTGTCGCAGCCATCTGCCTCGTTCTCGCCACCGGCTGTGGCTCCGAATCGCCCAGCCGGTCGAGCGGCTCGGTGATCACCAGCACCACAAAGATCGCCGGCGCCGGGGTCTTGGGCAACCAGCGCAAGCCCGACGAGTCGTGCGCCGCTGCTCCCGCAGCCTCCGATCCCGGTCCACCCGTCCGGCCGGTTCGCCACGCCGCCGGTGAGACCGATGTCCCGGCTGAACCGCAGCGCATCGTCGTACTCTCCGGTGACCAGCTCGACGGGCTGTGTGCACTGGGCTTGCAGTCGCGGATCGTCGCCGCCGCGTTGCCCGACGGTGCGTCGAGCCAGCCGTCGTATCTCGGCACCGTCATCCATGACCTGCGCGGCGTGGGGTCCCGGTCCGAGCCCGACCTGGCTGCGATCCGCGCAGCCGCCCCAGACCTGATCCTTGGCTCGCAAGCGTTGACGCCGGAACTGTATCCGTCGCTGTCGGCAATTGCTCCGACGGTCTTCACCGGAGCGCCCGGGGCAGCGTGGCAGGACAACCTACGGCTGGTCGGGGCCGCAACGGCACGTGCCGACGCGGCCAGCGGCCTCGTCGACGACTTCAACGCGTTCGCGGCGAAGGCCGGCACCGACAATGATGCGGTGCACTTCCAGGCGTCGGTCGTGCAGCTCACCGACAACACGATGCGGATCTACGGGAAGGCCAACTTCCCGGGCAGCGTGCTGAGTGACGTCACCGTGGATCGCCCTGCGTCGCAACGGTTTACGGATAAGCCATACGTCGAGATCGGCACCGGTGACCTCGCGAAGGCTGACTTCTCCGCCGCCGACGCCGACATCGTGTACGTGTCGTTCGCCTCAGCGGCGGCCAAGGAGCGGGCACCGGAGATCCTGACGAGCGACGCGTGGCGACGACTGTCGGCCAACCGCGACAACCGGGTGTTCATCGTGAACAACGAGGTGTGGCAGACCGGGGAGGGCATCGTCGCCGCGCGCGGCATCGTCTCGGACTTGAAGTGGCTCAACGCGCCGATCAACTAGAGAACGCGCCGTCGCCCATCCCGGCCAGGGGCCAGCCCGCGGCCGCCAGCTTCGCGGCGACGCGCTTGATGTTCTCCTCGCCGGCGTCGTGGTGAGTGTGGTTTTCGATGAACGCGGCGATCTCGTCATGGTCGATCGTGTGGCCGGCCGGCTCTTTGGATTCGGCAGCGATGATGTGGCGGACAACCTCTTTGACCTCGTTTTCGGTCAGCGGGGTGTTGCGCAGCAGCGAGAGCAGCGGCACACGGTCGGGTCCGGGAACTCCTTCCGGATAGCCCGCGCGCAGCCAGTCCAAAATCTTGTGCAACATCGAGGGAGGAGTCACTCCGCCAAGTGTGGGACCTGACGCTTGACGACGCCACCGACGACCTTCACCGTTTGTCGCGCATTCATACCGGGTTCACTGAGATCGACGCGTTGCCGTGCGACGCGAGCAGGTCAATTCGTCTCCGGCTGGTGGCCGCATGCGAATAGCGCAGCACTGCACGCATCCGCTGACCCGAATCGACCGGCGGGGCCGCCTTGATACCTAGAAGTTCCAGTCCTCGTCCTCGGTGATCACGGCCTTGCCGATCACGTACGACGAACCCGACCCGGAGAAGAAGTCGTGGTTCTCGGCATGTTCCTGGTGGCTGGGCCGGGATGCGTGCCACCTGCATAAACACGTCACACCACATCACAGGAGTTATGCGTAACTGTGGGCAGATTGTGGGCAAAACGTGGGCACGGAGGCGGTTACAGATAACCGCTCTTACACGAGCTGCGGCCGCAGGCGTTCCTGCCCGGCACCGCTTGGTGTTGGGAGACCGTCACCCCATCTTCCTTCCACTTACTCGGTCCACTTACTCGGTCGAACGAAGGGGAAGATCAGTAGCGCGGGCTCGCATGCGACGAGGTCTTCCCGCCGCTGCTCGGAACCAGATGCTCAAGGTTGGTAGACGCGGCATTCTCGCCTTTGATCCAGTGTCGCCAGGCTGAACACGGTTCGCGCACCCCCGAAGAAGGATTCGGTTGGGACAGCGAGGATGTGCCAGCGCGGCTTCCAGTCGGCCATCCCGCCGAACCGGTGCAGCGCATCCCGCAATAGCGTCGGCCGGTGATTCCACCGCACCAGAGACAACTTGTGACGCCAGGGGACGAACCATCAGCCCCTGGGTTTCCTCCGTCTCGCGCAGCACACCCCGCGCACGCACCTCGTGCCAAACGCGAGGTTTCAACAGCGTTAATTTGGGGTAAAATATTAGGCAGCTCGTAAAGTGACACCTCGCGATGAACGATCTGCCACGTCCCTGACACCTCGCGATGAACGACCTGCCACTTCGCTGAGTCTCGCGAATTCAAGGGAAGTTTGAAGATGGCAGCACAACATGTTTCATTCCGCGCTTGTGGTCTCGGTGGTCTAATAGCGGCCGCGGCCGCGGCTGCGGCCATTGGCATTAGCGTCGCGTCATCGGCGGCGGCCGATCCTGGCGATCCTGGCGGTGGCTGCACTACGCAGTACGGCACCTACCAGAACTGCAGTAAGACGTAAGTGAGCGCTAGCCTGGATTTTTCGCGGTCTTCGACCAGCCAGACGCAGAATCCGTTGTCGCTCAATACGATCGCGTGCTCGACGCACTGGCCGACAAACTGCCCAAGGTGGCCGAGCATCTCGACGCCGCCCGCGCTGACCTGTTGGCC
>JBAPQQ010000730.1:0-2036 GCA_049280695.1 Mycobacterium sp. | reverse complement strand
GTTCAAGCCAGCGCGGTCGAGGATTGCGTTCACAGCTGCCTAGGAATGCCCTGAATTATCGCGGTTTGTGTGGACGGGTTTGGCGAGGCGACGCGCCGGGTGTCTCAAGGCGGTCTGGCCGCGAGTCACAACCTAGTTGGACGACGAGCTTGCCCGGCGCGTCGATGTCCAGTCTGGGCCTCGGCCGGTGATGGAGCAAGGGCCGGAGGGGGTTCGGGGTCAGCTCAGCGCCCAGGCCGCGCCGTTGCGGACGAGCCCGATCGTGATGAGTCGGCGCAAGTTGAGCGCGGCTGCGCGGTGGTGTAACCAGTGGTCGTTCTTGGCCACACCGCGGTAGCGGACCTTACGGTTGCCGCGGGTGAGCCAGGCGATGGAACGTTCGACCATGGGCCGGTGTTGGCGGTATTCGGCCAACCAGTCCGGGTGGCGGGCGGCCTGCCGGGCGGCGCGTCGTAGCGCGTCATGGGGACCGATCTTGAGGCTCTTGCCGCTGCGGCTGCGGGTGCAGCGGGCCCGCAATGGGCAGCCGGTGCAGGCCGCGCCGAACGTCGCGTAACCGGAGCGGCTGATCGTTCGAGTCAGCCCGTTGGGGCAGGTTGCGGTGCGGTTGTTGTGATCGACGGTGAAGTCATCGACGGTGAACCCGCCTGGAACCGCCGAGCGAGTGGGTGCAGGTTTGACCCGGTCCAGATGCCCGCGTTCGACGAGTTCAGCGCGGAATTCTCCTGAGCCGTAAGCGGAATCGGCTAACACCGCCACCGGTGAGTGCTCACCATCGAGCAGCCCGAGCCCGACCACCGCTTCGTGGGTATCCGCGCCGCTGGCCTTGGTCAGCGCGCAGTCGGTGATGATCCCGGTGTCGGGCTCGATCGCCAGGTGAGCCTTGAAGCCGTCCTGGCGGCGGTGCACCGTCTTATGCGCGTGCCGCGCATCGGGGTCGACGGTGGAGACCACCCGGTCTGGGGCCACCTGCCGAGCGATGCGCCACCGCCCGTCGGTGCCATCAGAGCCCTCGACGGGTTCCACGTCTTGGCCCGCGATCAGCGCCAGCAGCGCCACCGCGTCGGCTGCCCGCGGACCGAGTTCCTGCTCGGGCAGATGGCCCAGCAGCCGGTGCGCGTCGCTGACCAGCCCATCGACGAGCCGGTCGCGCGCCTGCTGGTCATCCCAGGCGATCGCGGGTTTACCCGGATCGTCATAGTCATGGGCGGTGCACTGTGCGGCGACGACCTCATCCGCGCCGGGCACCTCGCGGCGCACCCGCCGGATCGCGCCGATCAACTGGGTCACCGTGTCCTGGGTGGCCACCGCGTCATCGAGCACGGTGGAATCCAGTGCCCGCCGCGCCTTGGCCGCCAACGCCCCGGTCGCGGCCACCACCTCTTTGACCGCCTCAAAGATCCGGTTCGGGCAATCCGAGGCCGCCAGCCGCCGTCGCCAATAGGTCAACGTCGTCGCGTGAAACGCCCCCGCGGTGACCGCCAACCCACACGCTGTCTTCCAGCGCAGATCAAAGGTGACCGCATCCACGGTTTCGCTGTCCGACAGCCCGTGCAACGCCTGCAACGTGATCACCGCGGCGATCACATCGGCCGGCACACTCGGACGGCCCCGCCCCGTGGGAAACAAATCCGCGAACATCTCATCGGGGAACAACTCCCGGCGATGGGCCGCCAGAAACGCAAACACACTGCCCGACTTCAGAAGATGACCCGCGACCGACTCCGCATCCAGCAGTTCTCGCTGACTCTCCGATCGACCCTGCACCCCGAAATTATCCCGAACAGCACAGCTCAACCAGCCGACCGCCACGCGGCATTATTCAGGGCATTCCTAGGCGGCGTCGAACTCGACCGGAAGCGCTGCCGGGCCGGTGATTCCGACGATCGGCTTCCACGGCGCCGGTCCGGTGCGACGAAGGCCCCGCATCCGAGAAGCCATCACCACCAAGGCCTCCGCGAGCTCGCGACGGGCCAGGTTCGCCCCGAGACAGTAGTGCGCGCCGGCACCGAACGTCTGCATCGGGGCGGCACCCT
>JBAPQQ010000729.1:0-1827 GCA_049280695.1 Mycobacterium sp. | reverse complement strand
CGCTGTAGCGACTCCACGCCGGCGGACGGGCGGCTGAAAGCCTCGGCGAGCACCGGGTCGGGCGGGGCGTTGCGCGGGGTGAACTCGCCTTGGTCGCGGTGCTTGTCGGCGCCGAGGAAAGAGCTCTCGACGCCGGCCGGACGACCGAACGCGCGGGTGGATGCCGGATCCACCGGCGGCCGGGAGATGGGGCGCGGCGCGAGGCGGGTGGTGGCGGTGCCGTCGCCGGGGCCGGACGGCTGGCTGCCGTCGGAATGTTCACTGTCGGGGTTGGTGGGGCTCACTGGATCCTCTTCCGGGATGCGGACGGCGTGGGCCACGCCCAGGCACGGCGTCCGTTCTTCTGCTCTTCACGCAAGCGCTTCTCGCCAACGAAGCGGTGTCCACCCTACCGGCGCTTGCGCCGACCGCGCGGCACGCCTGGATCGCCGGCAGCCGGATGGGCGGGTTCGCCGAGGGCGTCGTCTGACTGGAGGGGAATCTGTGAAAGTGTGCCCAGCAGCGACGTCGGCATGTCGATCGGCCGTGACTGCCGCAGCGCGGCGCGGGCCTGGCGCTGCGCATCGACTTCGGCGGCACACTGCGGGCACAGCGACAGGTGGTGCGCTGCACGAAGGTGAGCGGTCATCCGCAACTCGCCGTCGACGAACGCGGCGATGGCCTCCGTCGACAGGTGCTCGGTGGAACCGAATTGACGCGGCGCGCCCACCGGCGCGTCACTCTGGGATGCGAACTGCGACGGCAGCCACGAGAACGCTCGGCGGAAGACATGCCCGCGATGGGCCATGATGCCTCCTCTCGCGCAAGCCACGCTATAGAAAATGTAGCGCGTCACGCCGGCGGTCAGGCTGAGGTCGATGAGCCGCACTCGGCGCCGGATCCGTGCGCAGCGAGGAAGTCGCGCAGCGCCTGGCGTCCGCGGTGGATGCGGCTGCGGACCGTGCCGAGCTTGACCCCGAGTGTCGCACCGATTTCTTCGTACGACAGGCCCTCGATGTCGCACAACACCACCGCCGCACGGAACTCCGGCGGCAGCGAGTCGAGCGCGGCCTGCAGGTCGGGGCCCAGCCGCGAGTCGTGGTAGATCTGCTCGGGATTGGGCTCGTCGGCGGGGACGCGGTCGTAGTCGTCGGGCAGCGCCTCCATCCGGATCCGAGCCCGCCGCCGCACCATGTCGAGGAACAGGTTCGTGGTGATGCGGTGCAGCCAGCCCTCGAAAGTGCCGGGCTGGTAGTTCTGCAGCGATCGGAAGACGCGGATGAACGTCTCCTGCGTCAGGTCTTCGGCGTCGTGCTGGTTGCCTGACAGCCGGTAGGCGAGCCGGTAGACCCGGTCGGCGTGCTGGCGGACCAGCTCATCCCACGTCGGCATGGCGCTCTTGTCGCCGGTGGCGTCGAAAATTGCGGTGCCCTGCGGCTCATCGGACTTCTCGACCCAGCCGGAGTCGAACGAACGCTCGAAACGGGTCATGCTCGCCGGCGGCATGGCGCTCGGCGCAAGGGTGCGGGTCGTGGAATCCTCCAGGTCAGGTGGAAAACTGCCGTCGTAGCGGCCAACGTCGATCTCGTCGGCACTATTCCCGCCCGGGTAAACCATGCGCTTACCGTTCCTCACGCCGGTGTGGCCGGTATATGAGCGACCTGAGCTTTCGCTGAGAAACCCGCCCGCGGCGGCCGCAGGCAGCGCCAACGCAAGCGAATTCATTTTTCCTGTCCGGCGTGTCGCGTCGGGCGCGCCTGCCCGGCTGCGGCGCCACTTGGTCCTACGCTGCGGGCATGGCCGAGCTGACAATCTTGGGGCACGCGGAGGACTCGATTACCGAAGACC
>JBAPQQ010000728.1:0-24200 GCA_049280695.1 Mycobacterium sp. | reverse complement strand
CGACGAAGACATCGCCGGGCTCGGGGGTTATCTCAGTTCGACGGCCAGCGCGCGTTTGGCGAGTGAGGAGCCGGTTCTTCGCCGGCTGTGGCATCGCCTGCCGTGGCTGCTTGTCGGCACCGCGGGTGCAATGATCGCTGCCGCCGTCGTCGACGCGTTTCACGAGCAGTTGCTGCGGAACGTGCTGATCGCCTTCTTCATTCCGGGCATCGTCTATCTGGCCGACGCCGTCGGCACCCAGACCGAGGCCTTGATCATCCGAGGCCTTTCGGTCGGAGTGAGCGTGCGCCGCGTGGCGGTGCGCGAGCTGATCACAGGAGTGGTCATCGGCGCACTGATCGCGTTGGTGGTCTATCCCGTGATACTGGTGATGTGGGGCAGCAGCGCTGTGTCGCTGTCGGTTGCGCTCGCCTTGCTCCTGACATGCGCCATCGCGACGTTGATCGCGATGGTTCTGCCGTGGCTGCTCTCGCTCTTTCGGGTCGATCCGGCGTTCGGCTCGGGGCCGCTGGCCACCGTCATCCAGGACATCCTTTCGATCGCCACCTACCTGATCATCACTGACTGGATCGTTGCGTGAGCACTGCCCGGCTGAAAGCTGAACTGCCCGGCGGCGAGGTGGTCGCGCGAACCTGACGCGCGTAAGTTCATTGCGGCCGTAGGAAAGGGACGCAATGACAAGTATCGAGCTGGCGGTTCCGAAGGACTGGGACGAGATCACCCCGGACTGGATGACGGCCGCATTGGCGGGCCGCCATCCCGACGCGAAGGTCGACGCTGTCGTCGTCGACTTTCGCGACGACGGCACCAACCGACGCGCCCGGTTGGCGTTGTCGTACTCGGCGGGTAGCGGCCCGGCGTCGGTTTTCGTGAAGGCCGCAGACCCAGCGCACAAGGATCTGATCCGGCTCACCAGCGGGATGTTCCACGAGCCTCGGCTGTTTCAGTCCGGCGTGGAGCTGCCGCTGGAGCACCCGGTCGTGTACGCGGCACTGATCGACGAAGCCGACTACGACTTCATCCTGGTGATGGAGGACTTGACCGCGCGAGGGGCCGACCCTCGCGATGCGACGCGGCCGTTGACGGTCGAACAGGTCGCCACCGGTGTGCGAGGGCTGGGCCGCATGCACGGACGGTTCTGGGGGAGCAGGGTGATCGAGCATCCGGCGCTGGGGTGGCTGGAACCGTTCGTGCCATGGGACGGGATGCAGGCTGCGCCGCTTCCGGAGGCGTTGAGTCGGCTGGGCTCCGATGCTCCGGCTGAGGTGATGGCGTTGACGATCGAGGGACTGATCGAGGACATCTGGAAGCCGTTCATCCGCAGCCTGACCGCCTCGCCGCAGACCTTGCTGCACGGCGACCCGCATATCGGCAACATCTACCTGTTGCCCAGCGGGGAGGTGGGTTTCCTCGATTGGCAGGTCGCCCGCCGCGGCAACTGGTCGCTTGATCTCGGCTACTTCCTGCAGGGCGCGCTGACCGTCGAGGAACGCCGCCGCAGTGAACGGCAGCTGCTCGAGGAATACCGCGATGCGCTGGCGTTGCCGTCAGCCGAACTGCCGTCGATGGACGAGATCTGGTTGCGCTACCGGGCCTCCGTGGCGCACGGGCTGACGTTGTGGCTGTGCACGGCCAGCGCGGGGGAGTTGTGGCAACGGCCCGACATCGCAATCGCTCTCGCGCAGCGGTATTCGGCGGCGTACGCGGATCTGGAGTCGGCAGCGGCGATCGCCGAGATCGCGGGGTGACGCGCCGGCCTCACTTCGGCCCAGCGGGTCGAGTGGGACTGGGGCGGCGGCGGTTCCGAACAGCATGGATCAGCCCTGCGACCATCAGCGCGAGACCCAGAACTACCAGCGTGATCGTCCAGTTGAAGTTCTCGGAGATGATGGCCGTGCAAGCGAACTCCGCCTTCTCGCTATACCAGGATGTCGATTGGTCAAACACCGCACCGCAGCCGAGCGAGCCTTGGGCACGAGTTCCGATGATGAGGCCCGAGATCAATGCACCCGTGCCGATGATCAACATGTACATCAGAGGAT
Organism: Mycobacterium sp.; assembly: GCA_049280695.1. Taxonomy (GTDB): domain Bacteria; phylum Actinomycetota; class Actinomycetes; order Mycobacteriales; family Mycobacteriaceae; genus Mycobacterium. Next base: position 22,158 of record JBAPQQ010000728.1, on the reverse strand, counting down.
GGTGGCACGCGATCCTGAAATGGACATCCCCGCCGAGCGGCGCAACGCCGGCTCTTCGACCAACTCTCCACGCTCAACTCGCTCATCCAGGGAGTGTCAAGGATCAGCCGAAGCAACTGCCAAGCATCAGCCGAGCTAGTACAAGAACACCAGCGCCCCCGGCAGGACTCGAACCTGCGACCTACCGCTTAGAAGGCGGCTGCTCTGTCCGCTGAGCTACGGGGGCAGCGCCGGAAGTCTATCGAAGAGCAGCGCCTCGCCGAGGCCTCGACAATCCCTCCCGCACCTTCGGCCCGCGGACTAGCGTGGTCCCCGGATGCGGCAACGGGAGGGGTGAGCAACACGGTGGTGGGAGCAGTAGACGCGGCGGGTCTGCCAGAAGAACTCGGCGCGTTCGACATGTTGTTGCACCGCGGCGAAGCCAACCCGCGGACCCGCTCGGGGATCATGGCCCTCGAGATCCTCGACACCACACCTGACTGGAGCCGGTTCGTCGCCGTGTTCGAGCACGCGTCGCGCCGGGTGCTGAGGCTCCGTCAGAAAGTCGTGGTGCCGACGGTTCCGACGGCCTCGCCCCGCTGGGTCGTCGACCCCGACTTCAACCTGAACTTTCATGTCCGGCGGGTGCGCGTGCCCGACCCCGGGACGATGCGCGAGGTGTTCGACCTCGCCGAAGTCAGCCTCCAGTCCCCACTCGACATTTCGCGTCCGCTGTGGACTGTCACTCTCGTCGAGGGGCTGGCCGACGGCCGGGCCGCGCTCTTGTTGCACATGAGCCACGCCGTCACCGACGGCGTCGGCGCGGTCGAGATGTTCGCTCACATCTACGATCTCGAGCGCGATCCGCCCCCGCGCGAGCCGGTGCCGCTGCCCATCCCACAGGACCTCACCGGAAACGACCTGGCCCGGGAGGGCCTGAACCGGTTGCCGATCGCCCTGCTAGGCGGTGTGCGCGGTGCGGTGTCCGGCGCTGCCCAGGTGGTCGGTCGCGTGCTGAGCAACCCGGTGTCCGCCGTAGAGGGAGTAGTCGAATACGCCCGCTCCGGGGCCAGGGTCATGTCGACCGTCGCCGAGCACTCGCCGCTGCTGCGCCGCCGCAGCCTCTCCTCGCACAGTGAAGCGATCGACATCAGGTTCACCGATATCCGTGCCGCCGCCAAGGCCGCGGAGGGGTCCATCAACGACGCCTACCTCGCGGCACTGTGTGGAGCGCTGCGCCGGTACCACTACAAACTCGGCGTTCCGATCGACTCGCTTCCCATGGCGGTCCCGGTGAACCTGCGCGCCGACGCAGACCCCGCCGGCGGCAACCGCTTCGCCGGGGTGATGATCTCCGCACCCCTCGGTATCACCGACCCGACGGCACGCATCCACGATGTCCGCACCCAGATGTGCAAGCGGCGCGAAGAACCCGCCATCGACCTGATCGGCGCCGTTGCGCCGCTGATCGGCCTGCTGCCCGACCCGGTGGTGGAGTCGATCGCGAGTTCGGTGGTGTCCTCGGACGTCCAGGCCAGCAACATAGCGGTCTACGCCGGCGACACGTACATCGCCGGCGCGAAAGTGTTGCGCCAGTACGGGCTTGGGCCACTGCCCGGCGTCGCGATGATGGCGGTCCTGATCTCCCGCGGCGGCATGTGCACCGTCACCACTCGCTACGACCGTGCGTCATTCACCGGCGACCAACTATGGGCACGTTGTCTTCTGGCCGGGTTCAACGAGGTGCTGGCGCTCGGCGGGGAGGGCCGAGCCGCCCCCGCGTCGTTCGACGAGTCCGCCGACACTGTCCAGCCGCCATCGCACAACGGGAGTTCCCCCTCATGAGCCCCTCCGACAATCGGCCGCTCGACCGCCGCGACATGCGCCTGCCCGGCTCGGTCGCCGAGATCGAGGCCAGCCCGCCCGGCCCGAAAGTCGGCGCGTTCTTCGACCTCGACGGCACCTTGGTGGCCGGGTTCACCGGCGTGATCATGACGCGGGATCGCTTCCGGCGCCGCGAGATCGGCGTCGGCGAATTCCTCGGGGTCGTGCAGGCCGCGCTCAACCATCGCATCGGGCGAGCCGACTTCGAGCAACTCATCTACCGGGGCGCATCGATGATGCGAGGACGCTCGATCGACGAAATCGACGAGCTTGGTGAGCGGTTGTTCGTTCAGCACATCGTGTCGCGGATCTACCCGGAGATGCGGCAGCTGGTCCGCGCCCATCAAGCCCGCGGCCACACCGTCGTGCTCAGTTCCTCTGCGCTGACGGTGCAGGTCGAACCGGTGGCCAGATTCCTGGGCATCAACAACATTCTGAGCAACCGCTTCGAGGTCGACGACGACGGATGCCTCACCGGCAACGTGCTGAAGCCGATTCTGTGGGGTCCCGGCAAGGCCAACGCGGTGCAGAAGTTCGCCGCGGACAACGACATCGACCTGAAGAATAGCTACTTCTATGCCGACGGCGACGAGGACGTCGCACTGATGTACCTCGTCGGCAACCCGCGGCCCACCAACCCCGAGGGCAAACTCGCCGCGGTGGCCGCCAAGCGGGGCTGGCCGGTCCTGCGATTCTCCAGTCGCAGTGGCGGCAACCCGATCTCGGCGCTGCGCACGCTGGCCGGCATCGCCTCGATGGCCCCGGTGGCCGCGGGCGCTGTGGGAGTCGGGCTGTTGGCCGGCAGCAAGCGTCGCGGCGTGAACTTCTTCACCACCAACTGGGGCAAGCTGCTGTTGGGCACCACGGGCGTGAACCTCAATGTGCTTGGCGAGGACAACCTGACCGCGCAGCGGCCGGCAGTGTTCATCTTCAATCACCGCAATCAGGTCGACCCGGTGATCGCCGGCTCCCTGGTCCGCGACAACTTCACGTCCGTGGGCAAGAAAGAGCTGGAGCGCAACCCGATCATGGGGACGATCGGCAAGGTGATGGACGCGGTCTTCATCGACCGCGAAAACGCAAAGGCCGCAGTCGAAGAGCTCCACAAGGTGGAGGAGCTCGCGCGCAAGGGCCTGTCGATCGTCATCGCGCCGGAGGGCACCCGCCTCGATACGACGGAGGTGGGTCCGTTCAAGAAGGGGCCGTTCCGCATCGCGATGGCGGCCGGGATACCGATCGTCCCGATCGTGATCCGCAACGCCGAAGTCATCGCGGCGCGTGACTCGGGCACGTTCAACCCCGGCACCGTCGACGTCGCCGTCTACCCGCCGATCCCTGTTGAGGACTGGACACACGACAACCTTTCAGAACGAATCGCCGAAGTCCGTCAGCTCTACCTGGACACCTTGACGAACTGGCCGCACGACGATGTTCCCGAGTTACCGCAGACCTTGCGCGCCAAGCCCAAGAAGAAAGCCGCGAAGAAAACGCCCGCGAAGAAAACGCCCGCGAAGAAGGCCCCGGCGAAGAAAGCGGCCGCGAGGAGCAATAAAGGCACGGGGCAGGACGGCAACTCGCAAGCCAAGCCGGCGAAGAGCCGGGCCAAGGGCAGGCGATGAGCGCTCGGACCGGCGACGTCGCCGGCTTCACCGCAACCGACGACGCGCTGGTTCTCGCGGCGGTGGCGTCGCCGGCAGAACTCGAGCTGCTCAACGACTGGCTCGCCCAGCAGCGCCGCGAGCACCCTGACACCAAAGTCGAGGTGCTGCAGCTTCCTGCCGAGAACGACCCGGCCCCCGGTGTCGTCGCCCAACTCGTCGAACAACTCGCCGCCGACGACGACCGCACCGTCGTGCCGGTCCGTGTGTTCTGGGTGCCCGGCGGCCTTCCGACTCGGGTCAAGCTCGTCGGCCTGATCTCGGGCCGCGACACCTACCGGCCCCCGCAGATGCTGCAGCGCCGGATTCTTCACAGAGATCCGTCCAGGGCCAGGATTGTCGCGGGCGAACCGGCGAAGGTCTCCGAGCTTCGCCAGCAGTGGCAGGACACGACGGCCGGCGACAACACGCGTGACTTCGCCCGGTTCGTGTTGCGGCGCGCGGCACTGGCCATCGAACGCGTCGAACTGCGGCTGCTCGGCCCGGAATACAAGTCGCCCAAGCTCATCAAGCCGGAGGTGCTGGCGTCGGCGCGGTTCCGGGAAGGTCTCGAGAAGATTCCCGGCGCGACGCTGGACAAGGCCGGGCAGATGCTCGACGAACTCTCGACTGGATGGAGCCGTTTCTCCGTCGACCTCATCCCCTCGCTGGGCCGGGCCATCTTCAGCCGGGGCTTCGACCCCAACATCGACTACGACCGCGCTGAGATCGAAGGCATGCGGCGGTCCCTGGAAGACCACCCGGCTGTGCTGCTCTTTTCGCACCGTTCCTATCTCGACGGTGTCATCGTGCCGGTCGCGATGCAGGAGAACCGGCTGCCGCCCGTACACACGTTCGCCGGCATCAACCTGTCGTTCGGGCTGATGGGCCCGCTCATGCGGCACTCCGGCGTGATCTTCATCCGCCGCAAGCTCGACGACCCGCTGTACAAGTACGTGCTCCGCCAGTTCGTCGGCTACATCGTCGAAAAGCGGTTCAACCTGTCCTGGTCGATCGAGGGCACCCGGTCCCGCACCGGAAAGATGTTGCCGCCCAAGCTCGGTCTGCTCGCCTACGTCGCCGACGCCTACCTCGAGGGCCGCAGTGAGGACATCCTGCTGCAGCCGGTGTCGATCAGCTTCGACCAGCTGCACGAGACCGCCGAGTACGCCGCCTATGCGCGCGGCGGCGAGAAGACGCCCGAGGGTCTGTCGTGGCTGTACAACTTCATCAAGGCGCAGGGCGAGCGCAACTACGGCAAGATCTACGTCCGCTTCCCCGAGGCGGTCTCGATGCGCGAGTACCTCGGGGAGGCGCACGGCCCGACGAACGCCGACGATGCCGCCAAACGGCTGGCGCTGCAGAAGATGGCCTTCGAGGTGGCCTGGCGCATCCTGCGGGCCACCCCGGTCAACGCCACCGGGCTGGTGTCGGCGCTGCTGCTGACCACCCGGGGTCGTGCGCTGACGTTGGACCAGCTGCATCACACATTGCAGGACTCGCTCGACTACCTGGAGCGCAAGCAGGCGCCGATGACCAACAGCGGGCTGCGGCTGCGCACGCACGAGGGTGTGCGCGCGGCAGTGGATGCGTTGTCCAACGGCCACCCCGTCACCCGCGTCGACAGCGGCCGTGAGCCGGTGTGGCGCATCGAGCCGGAGAACGAGCACGAGGCGGCGTTCTACCGCAACACACTGATCGACGCTTTCCTGGAGACGTCGATCGCCGAGCTTGCGCTCGCCTACGCGGCCCGCGCCGAGGGAGACCGCGTGGAGGCGTTCTGGAATCAGGTGGCGCGGTTGCGTGATCTGCTCAAGTTCGACTTCTACTTCGCCGACTCGTCGGCGTTCCGCGAACACATCGCCGAGGAAATGGCGTGGCATGACGACTGGGACACGCAGGTGCGCGCCGGCGGCCACGACATCGGTGAACTGCTGCACGCCAAGCAGCCGCTGATGTCGCATGCCATGCTTCGCCCGTATTTCGAGGCGTACGAGATCGTCGCCGACGTGCTGCGCGACGCGCCGGCAGAGATCGGCGAGAAGGAATTGACTCAGCAGGCGCTGGGCGTCGGCAAGCAGTACGCGGCGCAGCGCCGGGTCCGTAGCAACGAGGCGGTGTCGGCCCTGATGTTCGCGACGGCGCGACAGGTCGCGGCGGATCAGGGACTGCTGCAGGCCGCACCTGACCTCGGCGAGCGCCGCGAGGCATTCCTCACCGAGCTCCGCGGCATCTTGCGGGACATGGACATGGTGGAACTGGCGTCGTTGCGACAGTTCACCGAGCGGGAGGCGCAGCGGCGGCAGGAGCGCGCCGAAGTGGGCTAATCGTCGGCGTGGCGGCGCTGGTCCCAGCGCTCCAACGAATCCTGTACACGATGCAAGATCAATGCGGTCAGCGGAATGCCGACCGACAACAGCGCTACCACACCAACATTCATCGTCGCTCTCCTGTCCGGAGAGTACGTCGAGCCGACCGTACGCCCACGGACCGACACGGCTTTTCCGGCCGCATATCGGTAACGACAGGTGCGCGATTCGGTGGCTGGGCCGATTGCGCCGAAATTGTCGCTTGCCAGGGTGATGGGACCACCTGATTGCCTGCGTCGCCGCAAGAGAGCTTGCTGCGCCTGGCCTTCGCCGACGCCGGCTTGCCCCGACCCACGACCCAGTTTCCGATTGTCGACAGCCAGGGATACCTGCTGCGCATCGCCGACATGGCATGGGAAGAGTTCAAGGTTGCGGCCGAGTACGACGGCCAGCAGCATCAGACCGACCGCTATCAGTACCGCAAAGATGCGCGAGTTCTGCCCGCGTTGGCGCGCATGGGTTGGTTCGTGGTGCGCGCGTTCAAAGAAGACCGGCGTGCCGACGTCGCCGCCGAGGCCCGTGCCGCGCTGATCTCACGTGGCTGGAAACCCTGAGCTGCAACGAAATTCACGGTATGCAGCGGGTTACTCTCGCACTTCCGCTGCATACCGTGAATTTCGGCGATGAGGCGGAAGCGCGGCGCTATCCACAGATCGAATTTCGTCCACGGCTGTGGATTGCTCGGCTGCGCCACGGAGTGCTTTGTCGGTGCCGCAGCGCTCAATGGGCGGTGACATCACGCAAGTGACATGAAAGGAACCGCAATGTTCGAGACACCGATCACCGTCGTGGGCCGCATCATCACCGACCTCAGGCGCCGCCAGGTCGGCGACCAGGAAGTGATCAGCTTCCGGATGGCCAGCAATTCCCGCCGTCGCGGCGCAGACGGCACCTGGGAGCCGGGCAACACGCTCTACATCACCGTGAACTGCTGGGGCAAGCTCGTCACCGGTGTCGGCGCCGCATTGGGCAAGGGTCGTGCCGTGATCGCCGTCGGCCACGTCTACACCAGCGAGTACGACGATCAGAACGGCGTCCGGCGCTCGTCGTTGGAGATGCGAGCTACCTCCGTCGGCCCAGATCTCTCGCAGTCGCTCGTGCGCATGCTCGACAAGGTCAAGGACGCCGAGCCTGCGGCGGAAGCTGAAGGGGCCCGCACCGAACCCCAACAGGAGCCCGCCGCCTCCACGGAGGCGCTGCCTCTGTCGGCTTAGCCCTCGTGGGTGGTGCCTAGGATGGTCCGGGAGCACGACCCGACCACGAAAGGCACTACCCACGGCATGGCCGAATACATCTACACCATGCGCAAGGTCCGCAAGGCGCACGGCGACAAGGTCATCCTCGACGACGTCACGCTGAGCTTCCTGCCGGGAGCCAAGATCGGCGTCGTCGGGCCGAACGGAGCCGGCAAGTCGAGCGTCTTGCGGATCATGGCCGGCTTGGACCAGCCCAACAACGGCGACGCGTTCCTGGCCACCGGCGCGACCGTGGGCATTCTGCAGCAGGAGCCGCCGCTCAACGAGGAGAAGACGGTCCGCGGCAACGTCGAAGAGGGCCTGGGCGAAATCAAGGTCAAGCTCGACCGGTTCAACGAGGTCGCCGAGCTGATGGCCACCGATTACTCCGACGAGCTGATGGAGGAGATGGGCCGCCTGCAAGAGGAGCTGGACCACGCCGACGCGTGGGACATCGACAGCCAGCTCGAGCAGGCCATGGACGCGCTGCGCTGCCCGCCGCCCGACGAGCCGGTGACGCACCTGTCCGGCGGTGAGCGCCGTCGCGTGGCCTTGTGCAAGCTGCTGTTGTCCAAGCCGGATCTGCTGCTGCTCGACGAGCCGACCAACCACCTGGACGCCGAGAGCGTGCAGTGGCTCGAGCAGCATCTGGCCAGCTACAAGGGCGCGATCCTGGCCGTCACCCACGACCGTTACTTCCTGGACAACGTCGCGCAGTGGATTTTGGAGCTGGATCGCGGCCGCGCCTACCCCTACGAGGGCAACTACTCGACCTACCTGGAGAAGAAGGCCGAGCGGCTGGCCGTGCAGGGCCGCAAGGACGCCAAGCTGCAAAAGCGGCTGGCCGACGAGCTCGCCTGGGTGCGCTCCGGGGCCAAGGCCCGCCAGGCCAAGAGCAAGGCCCGGCTGCAGCGCTACGAGGAGATGGCCGCCGAAGCGGAGAAGACCCGCAAGCTCGACTTCGAAGAGATCCAGATCCCCACCGGCCCGCGGCTGGGCAACCTCGTGGTTGAGGTGGAGCACCTCGACAAGGGATATGAGGGGCGGGTGCTTATCAAGGACCTGTCGTTCACATTGCCGCGCAACGGCATCGTCGGCGTCATCGGACCCAACGGCGTCGGCAAGACCACGCTGTTCAAGACCATCGTCGGCATCGAGAAGCCCGACAGCGGCACGGTGAAGATCGGCGACACCGTCAAGCTCAGCTATGTCGATCAGGCCAGGGCCAACATCGACCCGAAGAAGACGGTCTGGGAGACGGTTTCGGACGGCCTGGACTACATCGAGGTCGGCCAGAACGAGATCCCGTCGCGGGCCTACGTGTCGGCGTTCGGCTTCAAGGGACCCGATCAGCAGAAGCCCGCGGGCGTCCTGTCGGGCGGCGAACGCAACCGGCTCAACCTGGCGCTCACGTTGAAAGAGGGCGGAAACCTGATTCTGCTCGACGAGCCCACCAACGACCTCGACGTGGAAACGCTCGGCTCGCTGGAGAACGCGCTGGAGAACTTTCCCGGGTGCGCCGTGGTGATCTCCCACGACCGCTGGTTCCTCGACCGCACCTGCACGCACATCCTCGCGTGGGAGGGCGATGCCTCCAACGAGGCGAAGTGGTTCTGGTTCGAAGGCAATTTCGCGGCCTACGAAGAGAACAAGGTGGCTAGGCTCGGTTCCGAAGCCGCCCGCCCGCACCGCGTGACGCACCGCAGGCTCACGCGCGACTAGAGGTCGGTTCGTGCCAGCGTCGGCACGCCGCGCCGAATGAGGAGCCATCCCATGCCGGTCAAGTCCGACTCCGCCAGCGTCGACGGCTCGGGCGGGGACGACAAGTTCGCGCCGAACTTGATGCGGGCCTACGTCGCCAGCTACCGCGGGCCGCAGGGCGACGCGCCGGCGATCGGTGACCGGGGACTGACCGCACCGGTCCAGGTGCGGGCCCAACAGGTCGTGACGTCTGCCCTGCTGGCCGCGCACAGCCGGCTCGGCTCCTCGCGCAAGCCCGGGGCCACCAACGTCGCCACGTACGAAGAGGGCGATAGTCAGGGCTTCGGGCCGGCCTTGCAGGTCGTCGCGGAAGACGCTCCGATGCTGCTCGAGTCGGTGGCGGTGTTGCTGAATCGCCTCCGCATCGCCTACGTCGCGATCCTGAGCCCGGTGTTCCGGGTGCGCCGCAGCCCCGACGGCGCGCTCGAGGAGATCCGCACGACTAGCGACGGCGATGTCCCCGACGGGATCGTCGAGTCTTGGATCCATGTCGAACTTGCCGCAGGCGCCGACCACGACGCCTTGACCGAGGTCGAACGCCAGGTGCCCGCGGTGGTAACCGACGCCCAGCGGGTGGCCCACGACACCGAAGCGATGCGGGACGCGCTGCACAATCTGGCCGACGCGATGGACCACGACTCGTCGGGGCGCTTTCCGGCCGCCGACAGGCATGCGGTGGCCCGGCTGCTGCGCTGGCTGGACGACGCCCACTTCGTGCTCCTGGGCTATCAGCGCTGTTCGGTGTCGGAGGGGCAAGCCGAGGTCGACGATTCCAGCCGCCTGGGGGTGCTGCGCCGGCGGCAGGACGTCTTTCCGCAGCTGACGGAATCCGGCGATTTGTTCGTGCTGACACAAGCCACCACGCCCAGCTATCTGCGTTACAGCGCGTACCCTTATGTCGTGGTGGTGCGCGACAAGTCGCGCGGCGAAGCACTAGAACACCGTTTCGTCGGCCTGTTCACCGCCGCCGCGGCCACCGCCAATGTGCTGGAGATCCCGGTGATCTCGCACCGGGTCAGGGCGGCGCTGGCCAAGTCCGGACGCGAGCCGGACTCGCTGGCCGGCCAGCTGCTGCTCGACGTCATCCAGACGTTCCCGCGCGCAGAGCTTTTCGCGATCGATGCCGACGAACTGCTCGAGATGGCCACCGCGATCACCGACGTGGGGTCTCGCCGGCGCACGTTGCTGTTCATGCGCGAAGACCAACTGGGCCATTTCGTCTCGGCCCTCGTCTACTTGCCGCGGGACCGCTACACCACGGCCGTGCGGCTGCACATGATGGACATCCTGGTGCACGAGCTCGGCGGCGCCAGCATCGACTACACCGCTCGTGTCAGCGAGTCGCCCTGGGCTGCAGTGCATTTCACCGTTCGACTGCGGGACCGGGCGCGGTCGGAAGCCCTCGACACCTCAGAGCACAGCCGGCAGCGCATTCAGTCGCTGCTCACCGAGGCTGCCCGCACCTGGGGGGATCGTCTGCTCGGTGCCGTTCGGTCCGGATCGATCGGTCAGCACCAGGCCGAGCACTACGCCGAGGCGCTTCCCGAGGTGTACAAGCAGGCCGTCAGGCCCGAAGACGCTATCGCACACATCGCGATCATCGAAGAGCTGCAAGCTGATTCGGTCAAACTGGTATTCACCGAGGACGAGGACGACGAGGAGCGCACCGCCCACCTGACGTGGTTTCTCGGCGGCCAGTCCGCGTCGCTGAGCCAACTGCTGCCCATGTTGCAGAGCATGGGGGTGATCGTTCTCGAGGAGCGGCCGTTCACGGTGGCACGGGCCGACGGGCTGCAGGTGTGGATCTACCAGTTCAAGATCGCCCTGCACCCGACGATCCCCGAGCCGGCCGAGAATAGCGATCCCGACGAGGCAGCGCAGCGATTCGCCGACGCCGTCACCGCGATCTGGCGCGGCCAGGCCGAGACGGACCGGTTCAACGAGCTGGTGCTGCGGGCGGAGATGACCTGGCAGCAGGTGGTCGTCGTGCGCGCCTACGCGAAATACCTGCGCCAGGCCGGTTTTCCGTACAGTCAGGCACATATCGAATCGGTGGTCAACGACAACCCGCACACGGTCCGGTCGTTGGTCGAGCTGTTCGAGGCGCTGTTCGACCCGTCGGACTCTGCTCAACGCGACGCCCAGGCCGCAGCTGCAGCGGTCGCCAAAGACATCGACGCGCTGGTCAGCCTCGACACCGATCGGGTGATGCGCGCGTTCGCGTCGCTGGTGCAGGCGACGTTGCGGACGAACTACTTCGTCACGCGGGACGGCTCCGCGCGCCGGGAGGGGGTGCTGTCGCTGAAACTGAATCCAAGTCTGATCGACGAATTACCTTTGCCACGACCGAAATTCGAGATCTTCGTGCACTCGCCGCGAGTCGAAGGGGTCCATCTCCGGTTCGGGCCGGTCGCTCGTGGCGGGCTGCGCTGGTCGGACAGGCGGGAGGACTTCCGTACCGAGATCCTCGGCCTGGTCAAGGCGCAGGCGGTGAAGAACGCGGTGATCGTCCCGGTGGGCGCCAAGGGCGGCTTCGTCGTCAAGCAGCCTCCGATGGCCACCGGCGACGAAGCCGCCGACCGGGAGGCAACGCGTGACGAAGGCGTCGCCTGCTACAGGATGTTCATCGCCGGACTGCTCGACGTCACCGACAACGTCGACCGCTCGTCCGGCCAGATCACGCCGCCCGACCGTGTGGTGCGCCGCGACGACGACGATGCGTATCTCGTGGTGGCCGCCGACAAGGGCACCGCGACGTTCTCGGACATCGCCAACGAGATCGCCGAGTCCTACGGTTTCTGGCTCGGTGATGCGTTCGCGTCGGGCGGCTCGGTCGGTTACGACCACAAAGCGATGGGGATCACGGCCAGGGGCGCTTGGGAAGCCGTGAAACGGCACTTCCGCGAGATGGGCGTCGACACCCAGGGCGAAGACTTCACCGTCGTCGGCATCGGCGACATGAGCGGCGACGTGTTCGGCAACGGCATGTTGCTGTCCAAGCACATTCGGCTGCTCGCCGCCTTCGACCACCGGCACATCTTCGTGGATCCCGACCCCGACGCCGAACGGTCCTGGGAGGAACGCAAACGGCTCTTCGAGCAGTCGCGCTCCAACTGGGACGACTACGACACGTCGCTGATCAGCGAAGGTGGCGGCGTGTTCAGCCGCGAGCAGAAGTCGATCGAGCTGAGCCACGAAGCCCGGCGGGCGCTGGGTATCGACGACGGCGTGACGGAGATGACGCCGCCCGAACTCGTCCGCGCGGTGCTGTGCGCTCCGGTGGACCTGCTGTTCAACGGCGGCATCGGCACCTACATCAAGGCCGAGTCCGAATCCAGCGTGGATGTCGGGGACCGGTCCAACGACCAGGTCCGGGTGAACGGCAACCAGGTGCGTGCCCGTGTGATCGGCGAAGGCGGCAACCTCGGCGTCACCGCGCTGGGCCGCATCGAGTACGACCTGGCCGGCGGTCGCATCAACACCGACGCGTTGGACAATTCCGGCGGTGTCGACTGCTCCGACCACGAGGTCAACATCAAGATCCTGGTCGACTCGCTGATCACGGCGGGAAAGGTCGACGAGGATGAACGCACATCGCTGCTCGAGTCGATGACCGACGAGGTGTCACATCTGGTGCTGGCCAACAACGCCGAGCAGAACGACCTGATGGGCACCAGTCGCGTGAACGCGGCGAGCATGCTGACGGTGCATGCCCGGCTGATCGGGGACCTGGAGAACAACCGCGGGCTGAACCGCGAACTGGAGGCGCTGCCGTCGGACAAGGAGATCCGGCGCCGGATGGACCAGGGGCTGGGGCTGACGTCGCCGGAGTTGGCGACGCTGATGGCGCACGTGAAGCTGGACCTCAAAGACCGGGTGCTCGCCAGCGAGCTGCCCGATCAGGAGGTGTTCGCGTCGCGGTTGCCGACGTACTTCCCTGCCAAGCTGCGTGACAACTTCGTCGGCGACATCCGCTCGCATCAGCTGCGCCGGGAGATGGTCACGACGATGCTGGTCAACGACGTCGTGGACTGCGGCGGCATCACCTACGTCTATCGGCTGGTCGAGGAAGCGGGGGTCGGGCCGATGGATGCGGTGCGCACCTTCGTCGCAGCCGACACCATCTTCGGCATCCGCGACACCTGGCGTCGCATCAAGGCGGACGGGGAGCAGGGCGCCATGCCCACCACCCTTTCCGACCGCATGACGCTGGACGTGCGCCGGCTTCTCGACCGTGCCTCGCGCTGGCTGATCAACTACCGGCCGCAGCCGTTGGCCGTCGGCGCGGAGATCAACCGGTTCCAATCCAAGGTCGCAGAACTGGCGCCCCGGATCGCCGAATGGCTGCGCGCCGACGACCGGCAGATCGTCGTCACCAAAGCCAACGACCTCGTATCCCACGGCGCCACAGAAGACTTGGCCGGCTCGGTGGCGGCGGGACTGTACAGCTACAGCCTGCTCGACGTGATCGACATCGCCGACATCCTCGATCGTGACACCGCGGAGGTCGCCGACACGTACTTCGCGTTGATGGGCCACCTCGGTATCGACGGTCTGCTGACCGCAGTGTCCGCACTCGAACGCAACGATCACTGGCATGCATTGGCGCGCTTGGCAATCCGTGACGACATCTACGGCTCCCTGCGGTCACTGTGCTTCGACGTGCTCGCGGTGGGGGAGCCCGACGAGGACGGCGAGCAGAAGATCGCCGAATGGGAGCACACCAACACCTCCCGGGTCGACCGGGCCCGCCGGACGCTGGCCGACATCTACGAAAGCGACGAGCATGACCTCGCAGCGCTGTCGGTGGCGGCGCGGCAGATCCGCAGCATGACGCGCACCGGTAGTGGGACGTCGGCGTGAATACGGCGGGCGACACGCCGCTTGCGCTCAGAGCATCGAACACGTTCACCACGCCGGTGCCGGTGCGGTGGAGCGACATCGACATGTACCAGCACATCAACCACGCGACGATGGTGACGATCCTCGAAGAGGCACGAGTTCCGTTCCTGCGCGAGCCTTTCGGCGCCGACATCACCACGGTGGGTCTGCTGATCCACGAGGTCCGGGTGATCTACCGAGGCCAGCTGCGCCTCGTCGACTCGCCTTTGCAGGTCACCATCTGGACCAAGCGCTTTCGTGCAGTCGACTTCACGCTGGGCTACGAGGTACGTCCGGCCGGGGCCGGTACGGCCGCGAAGCCGTCGGTGATCGCCGAAACCCAGCTGGCGGCCGTCCACATCGAAGAGCAACGGCTGCAACGGCTCTCGCCGGCGCAGCGGGAATACCTGCAACAATGGATGCGGTGAGTCCGACCGCCGAGCGCGGTCTCTGGCTGCCCGACGCAGGCGCGCGCGGGAACCTCGTGGCGTTCGTCGAGCGGGCACGCCGGCTGGACGGGGCCGCGGTGATCCGACTGCGAAAACGATCCGATGAAGTGCTGGTCGCCTGGGCGCCAACGGGATTCGACGTGCTGGCGAGCCGGGTGTTCGCCGGTGTGGTGAGGCCGCCCGATGTGTGCGCCGGGGCGGACGAGTTGCTCGACGGCCTGGCGGCTGCGGGCCCGTCCGGATACGTCGACACCGGGTTTCCGATGGACTCGGCGTGGCGCTGGGTGTTGCCGCCCGATTCGGGCTTCGCGCATGTCGACGACGTTCCCGTCGACACCGTGCTCGGGCTCGCTGCACGCGGCGCCGACGTGGCCAAGGAGCACAGCGCCAAGGGGCCGCCGGTGTCACTGCTGGACCAGGAGGTGCTCTCTGTCAGCGGTGCGGGGGTGACGGTGGGCGTGCCGCTGCGTTGTCTATTCGCCTTGACTGCAATGGGTTTCGTCGGCGAGGGTGTCGTCCGGATGCGAACGGTGGGGCCGTGGCTGCGTGTCGACGCGTCCTACGGCTCGGTGTACTACCGCCGCGACCTGCTGCGCCTCATCTAGTCGGGTGCCCGGAGCATCCGGGGACCAAAGTCCCTGCCCACAAGCGCGTCCGCACAGATAGGGTGGTGCTGCACACCCAACGTGAGGAGCGGTAATGGACTGGGGTTCGACCTGGGATTTCCTGTGGCACTTCCTTGTCATCTTCGCGTGGATCGCCTACCTGCTCGTTCTGTTCCAGATTCTGGTGGACCTGTTCTGGCGCGACCACAAGACATCGGGCTGGGTCAAAGCGGTCTGGGTGGTCTTCCTGTTCGTGTTGCCGTGGCTGGCGGCGCTGGTCTACCTGATCGCCCGCGGCAAGGGCATGGCCCAGCGCGCGCAGGCCGCTGCGGCGCAGGCCCAGAAGGAGACCGATGCCTACATCCGCGAGGCGGCAGGCCGCTCGCCTGCGCAGGAGATCGCACACGCACAGGAGCTTCTGGCATCCGGGGCGATCACTCATTCCGAGTTTGACGCGCTGAAGGCCAAAGCGCTGAGCTGACGCGGCATTTTCAGCCGCCGACTCCGGTTTCTCGGGCCGGCTACGAACGGAGAAAACCATGGTCGTCGTCGACAACCTGCTCGATGGCAGTGCAACCGTCAAGGAAGCGGCGGAGGCGTTGATCGAGGATCCGTTGACGTTCTTCGAGATGTCGCTCACCAAGATGCATTCGGTGCCCCGCGATTTGCTCGAACAGGTTCAAGCCGAGGCCTCGTCGATGCGCTTCGAGCAGCAGAAAAGCCGTATTCCGACGTTGTCGAAGCTGGCCGATCGGCAGGGGATAACAAGAATCAGCGGAATCGACGGCGCCCTTCCTTTGCTGTTCGAGCACACCATTTACAAGTCGTATCCCACCTATCTGCTCGAGAAGGGTCAGTTCGACAAACTGACGACGTGGATGAACCGGCTGACACCCCATGACCTGAGCGGCATCGACGCCTCCGGCTGCGACTCCATCGACTCCTGGCTCGACTTGCTGTGTGCCCAGACCGAACTCGACCCCATCACCTCGTCGGGCACCACCGGCACGATGTCCTTCACCCCTCGCGACAAGAGTGATTGGCGCACGTTCATTCTCGGCGGCTTTCGCGTTCAGCTGTTGCAAAGATTCGGCGAACCACCATCGGAATCTGATCTGCACGAACCGCTGCACGTGTGCTGGCCCAGCTATCCCGATGGGCACACGCCCTTCTTCCGGGCCCCGCACTACTTCCACGAGTACTTCGCGCTGGGCAGCGACGAGCACTTCCACCCGATGTTCGACACGCCGGGGGACACCGACGTGATGTTCCTGGCCGCCCGGCTCCGCGCCGCCCAGGCCCGCGGGGACAGTCGGGTGGATGTGCCACCCCGGTTGCTCGCCCGGCGCGACGAACTCGAGGAGATGGAGCGGGAACGGCCGGCGAGAGCCGAAGCCTGGACGGACACCCTGGTGTCGAAGCTCAGCGGCAAGCGGGTGTTTCTGATGTCGCCCGCGCAGCTGATGTACGACGTTGCCGCGACCGGCCTGGCCGCGGGCAAGAAGTGCAGCTTCGCGCCCAATTCGTATCTCACCGTCGGTCTGGGCGGCAAAGGTTTTGCCATGCCAGACGAATGGGACGACGTGGTCAAGCGTTTCCTGAACTTCGACGGCGAGTATGGATACTTCTACGGGTTCTCCGAACAGACCGGCGTCAGCGTCAGGTGCGAGCACGGCCGTTGCCACGTCCCGCCCTGGTTGATCCCGCTGATTCTCGAGCCGGAGACCAGCGAGCTTCTGCCCCGGGAGGGCACCCACCTCGGTCGCGCGGCCTTCTTCGATCTGGCGATCAACGGCGTGTGGGGTGGTCTGATCACCGGCGACAAGGTGGAAATCGACTGGAGCGAATGCCCCTGTGGCCGTACCACCGCGCACCTTTCGGAGGATATTTCCCGCTTCAGCGTCGAGCAGGGCGGAACGGACAAGATCAGCTGCACGGCAACGCCAGAGGCCCATGAGGAAGCGATGGATTTTTTGACCAGGTTCTAAAAGACGAGGCACGAGATGAACAACCCAATCGCACACACCGTCATCCGCGGCGAGGTCATCGGTTCGGACCTGGTCGAATACCCCGGCCGGGGCGGGGGCATGACGTTCATGGCGCCGGACCCGAGAAAGTTCGTCGACCGATTGCCGCTGGCGTCCCCGGGTATGCTCGCCGACCTGTACGACCTGCGCTTCGACGACATACTCGACTACCTCGAGGAGTTGGGTAAGACGCTGGACATCAACACCAACGAGCACATGCAGCGGGCGCGGGAACTCACCTACGACGCGTCGCCCGTCCCGCGTGAACTCGTCGACCTCGGTTACAGCGGATTCAACACGTTCTTCGAACGAGACAAGGTCCGGCAGATCGCCGAAAAGAGTGTCGGGCTGGACTACCTCGAAGGCTGGGTCGAGCACCGGCTGATCGACGGCGTGATCATCAAGGTGAGAGCGTTCGGCTCCCGAGGTCTGCACATCGTCGCCGGCAACGGTCCCGGGTTGGGGATGATCACGCTGATCCGCAGTGCGATATCCCGCAGCGACTGCATCATCAAGGCGCCGTCCAACGATCCGTTCACGTCGTCGGCACTCGCGATGACGATGTGCGACATGGCGCCCGACCATCCGATCACGAAGCATTTCGCCGTCGCCTATTGGCAAGGCGGCGATGCCGCGGTCGAGGACAAGCTCTACCAGCCGCACAACATCGAGAAGATCATCGCCTGGGGCGGGCTCGCGGGCATCAAGCACGTCACCAAGTACATCCAGCCCGGCCTGGAACTGATCTCGCTCGATCCCAAGACCAGCATCAGCATCGTCGGACCGGAGGCGCTCGACGACGAGCAGCAGATGACCGAGGCCGCACACCGTCTCGCCGTCGATATCGGAGGGGCCAACCAGGCCGGCTGCTCGAGTTCGCGAGTGACCTACGTGCTGACTGGTGACCACGACGATGGCGTCGAGCGGGTGACCGAGCTGGGACGGCTTGTCTACCAAGCGATCATGGATCTGCCATCGCCGTTCAGCTCCTTGCCGAAGTCCTACGACAAAGAGCTGAAGTCGCATGTCGATGCGCTGCGTCTGGACGACGACTGGTACGAGGTGATCGGCGGGGAGCGCGGGGAAGGCGCGATCATCATCTCGAAGCTGCCGCGCAAAGTTGACTTCGCCGCCTATCTCGCGGACCGTACAGCGAATCTCGTTGCGGTGGAATCGATCGAAGACATTCTGCTGGGCATCGATGCGTATACCCAGACGGTCGGCGTGTGGCCGGAGAGCTTGAAAGCCGACCTGGAGAACGTGATCCCGCTCTACGGGGCGCAGCGGCTGGTGACGCTGGGCAACGCGCTGTACAACGGTCCGCTGATCGGTCTCTCGCATGACGGCATGGAACCCGTGCGGCGGATGTGCAAATGGATCGCCAACGAGAGCAGTGAAGGCATCACGGACACGTCGCCGCTCAGCTGACGGGTCGACTCGGCGTCAGCCAGGCCGCAGTGTCCGTCGGCAGTCCACCGTGGACCAGCGGCCCGCTCGCGAAAAGCAGTTCCCCCGAAGGTAGTTCGGCGAGCTCTTCGCCGAAGTTGAGCGCGCACACCAGTTCGCCCACCCGAAACATCAGCACGTCGGCGGGTGCGTCCAGCCATTCCAGTGTCAGACCGACGAACCCGCGGCGCAGCTGCAGCGCACGCCGGAAGAAGTTCAGCGTCGAATTCGGGTCGCGCAACTGGCGTTCGACCGTCAGCGACGCCCACTGCGGCGGCATCGGCAGCCAGGTGTCCGGGTTGTCGGAGAACCCGAAGGGCGGCTGGTCGCCCGACCACGGCATCGGGACCCGGCACCCGTCGCGGCCGCGGTCCCGGCCGCCGGAGCGAAACCACACCGGGTCCTGGAGCACCTCGTCGGGCAGGTCGACATTCGCCAGCCCGAGTTCTTCGCCGTTGTAGATGAACACCGCCCCGGGCAGTGCCAGCATCACCAGCGCCATGGCTTTGGCACGTGCCAGGCCTAACTCGCCGCCGCCGTAGCGGGTGACTTCGCGCTCGACGTCGTGGTTGGACAGCGTCCACGTCGGTGTCGCGCCCTCGAGGGCCACGGCAGCCAGCGAGTTGTCGATCGCGCCGCGAATCGCGGCCGCACCGAACCCCGCGCGCACCAGCCGAAAGTTGAACCCGAGGTGCAGTTCGTCGTGACGCAGGTAGGCGGCGAACTGCGCGTTGTCGTACACCCACACCTCGCCGACGGCCACCGCGCCGTCGTAGTCGTCGAGCACGCGCCGGATGAAGCGGTGGATCTCGTGGACGCTCTCGACGTTGAACCGAGGGTCGTCGCCCGGGTCCGAGAACAGTTTGTTCTCCGCGAGGTCCATGTCGGGCAGTCCCGGTGCCTTGGCCATGCCGTGCGCGACGTCGATCCGGAACCCGTCGACCCCGCGGTCCAGCCAGAACCGAAGTGTCTTCTCGAGGTCGGCGAACACCTCGGGGTTGTCCCAGTTCAAGTCCGGCTGCTCGGCGTCGAACAGGTGCAGGTACCACTGGCCGGCCGTGCCATCGGGTTCTCTCACCCTGGTCCAGGCCGGGCCGCCGAATACCCACACCCAGTTGTTCGGTGGCAGCGCACCATCGTCGCCGCGGCCGTCCCGGAATATGTAGCGGTCACGCTGGGTGGAACCGGCCCCTGCGACGAGTGCCGCCTGGAACCACGGGTGCTGCGAGCTCGTGTGGTTGGGGACGAGGTCCATCGTCACCTTGATCGCCCGCTGGTGTGCGGCATCGACCAGCCGGTCCAGCGCGTCGAGGTCGCCGAACAGCGGGTCGATGTCGCGGGGGTCGGCGACGTCGTAGCCGTGGTCGACCATCGGCGACACGGTGACCGGGTTGATCCAGATCGCGTCGATGCCCAGCAACGCCAGGTAGTCAAGGTGCGCTGCGATGCCGTCCAAGTCACCGGCGCCGTCGCCGTCGCTGTCGGCAAACGAGCGGGGGTAGACCTGGTAGAACACCGCGCGCGACCACCACGTCGAACTCCGGTCGTCCACGGACCACATTCTGCCGTGTAGTCCACCACCGACGCCCCGACGGCAGCCTGTGCCGGGTTCAGAACGGCGAGTTGACCATCGAGTGGGCGGCCATCTGAAGGTAGTCGAGCAATTCGCTGCGGTGCTCGTCGTCGAGCGTCTGCGAATCGACCTCCGAAACGGCGATATGCATGTTGCGCAGCCAGGCGTCCCTCTCGAACGGGCCGATGCGGAACGGGGCGTGGCGCATGCGCAGCCTGGGGTGACCGCGCTGGTCGGAATAGGTCCGCGGACCGCCCCAGTACTGCTCCAGGAACATCCTCAGTCGGTCTTCGGCGGCGTCGAGTTCGTCCTCGGGATACAGCGGGCGCAGGATCTCGTCTTCGCGGACAAGCGCATAGAACCGGGACACGATCGCGTCGAAGGTCTTCGCCCCGCCTACGGCGTCGTAGAACGATTGCTGGGTTGTCGAATCCATCGTTCCCATTGTGGAGCATGGCCCGCCGTCATCCGATGTTCACCGACTGACCTGCGAACACCATCAGAATAGTCGTGCACTATGGCTGTATTCGTGGTGGACTGATCGGCGGAGGTGACATGGCGCAGCGCAAGAAGAGCCGCGTGGCTGACCGAATCATGCACCGTGCCGATCTGCACGGGGTCGACCTCCATCCCGTCCACGAGGCCACGTCTTTTTGGGGACGACGCCGGGTTTTGCTGCTGAACTCCACCTACGAACCGCTGACCGCGCTGTCGATGCGGCGCGCGGTGGTCATGCTGATGTGCGGCAAGGCCGACGTCGTGCACGACGACCCCGCCGGCCCGGTGATCCACTCGGCGACGCGCACCATCGTCGTGCCGTCGGTGATTCGGCTGCGCTCCTACGTCCGGGTGCCCTACCGGGCACGCATCCCGATGACTCGTGCGGCGCTGATGCACCGCGACCGGTTTCGGTGCGCATACTGCGGGGCTAAGGCCGACACCGTCGACCATGTCGTTCCACGTAGCCGCGGAGGCAGCCACACCTGGGAGAACTGCGTCGCGAGCTGCTCGACCTGTAACCACCGCAAGGCCGACCGGCTGCTCACCGAGCTGGGCTGGACCCTGCGGTCGGTGCCGACCAGCCCCCGAGGTCAGCACTGGCGGTTGCTGTTCACGGTCAAGGAGCTGCACCCGGCATGGGTGAGATATCTGGGTGAGGGCGCGGCGTAGCCGCTCGTTGAGCTACGGTTTGGGTCGTGAGCGTAATGATGATTCACGGACTGTTGGTGGCTATCCCGCTGTTGATCGTGCTGATTTTGGCCGGGTTGATCTGGTCGGGCAAGAGTCCGCATCCCGCCACCTACAAGTTGTCGGAGCCGTGGACGCACGACCCGATCCTGTGGACTGCGGCCGACGAGCGAGTCGGTGGCCACCATGGTCACGGATCGCACGACCTGAAGGTGGGAGGTGGCGCCAGTGGCAAGTGGTGACATCGCGACTCTGCCCGAGAGCGGTCTGCCGTACGGGTCCGTCATCACGTCCAGCGGACGCATCTCCAGCGTCACGCAGCCCGGCGACATGTCGGTCGATTACCCGTTCCCGACGATGGAGCTCGTGACCCTCGACGACGCGCTGACGTACGGCACGCGGGCGTCGGAGGCCCGGATGGCCGTCTATGTCGGTGACCTCGGCGAGGACACCGCCCTTCGGGCCCGGGCTATCCTTGCCCAGGTTCCGACCCCCAACGACGCTGTCCTGCTTGCTGTTTCACCCAACCAGCGCGCCATCGAAGTGGTCTTCGGCGAGGGTGTGAAGGGCCGCGGCGCGGAGTCGGCCGCACCACTGGGTGTGGCCGCGGCGGCGGCGGGGTTCAAAGAGGGCAACCTGATCGACGGGCTGGTCAGCGCGGTACGGGTGCTCAGCGCCGGCATCTCTCCGCCCTGAGTCCTCGCCTGTCCGACTGCGATTTCGGCGCGCAAACCGTCGCTGAGCGACTGTGAGCGCGCCGAAATCACAGAGCGCGCGCGTCGAATTTGCGGGCTCTGAGCGCGCGCTCGATGCCCGCCTTGCCCTCGACCACCAGCCGCCGGGGCGCCGGAGGCAGCTCACCGGTCAGGAATCTGTCGGCGGCTGCGACACCCTCCTCGCTGATGTCCCACGACGGGTACAGCCCGATGACCACCGTCTGCGCCACTTCGCTGGAGCGACGCTCCCACACGCCGAGGATGGCGTGGAAGTAGCGAGATGTGAACGGCCGCAACAACTCCGCCTGCCCCGGTGCGACGAACCCGCCGATCATGGCCCGCGCCATGATGTTGGGCAGAGTGTCGTCCTCGATCACGTCGGTCCACGCGCGCTCCTTGACCGGAAGT
>JBAPQQ010000727.1:0-3093 GCA_049280695.1 Mycobacterium sp. | reverse complement strand
TCCGTCGACCCACGCGCGATCGACAACCCAGACTTGCTCGACTGGTACCGCGAGCAGGGCAAGCGTCACACCTGGTGAAAGCCGCCTCGCCGACTGTGCGGCCTCGCACCGGAGGAGTAGGAATTCGCACAGTCAAGTCAGGTGCTCTTCGAAGAACGCGAGGATACGCCCCCATGCGTCCTCGGACTCCGTCTCTGAATAGGCGAGGCCGGCAATCCTTTCCACCAGCTGAATGGGTGCAGGGAACTCATTCATGAAGCTGTGGCCGACGTTCGGGTACTCCTTCACGTCGTGGGGAACACCAGCGTCGGTGAGCAAGGTCTCGAGCCTGGCCGCCGCCCCCGGCAGCATGCGGTCAGTCGCACCGTAGCTCGCCACGATCGGGCAGGACCGTCGCAGCGCGTCAACATCTTTCGGCCAGACGCCGTAGTTGGGTGCGGTCGCATCGAACACTCCGCGCGGCGCCAGCAGCAGGCAGAAGCCACCACCCATGCAGAATCCGACGATCCCCACCTTCCCGGTGCAGCGATCGTCTGCGGCCAGGTAATCGCGCGCCGCGATCAGGTCGTCGACCGCCGGCCCGTGTCCGTC
This sequence comes from Mycobacterium sp., assembly GCA_049280695.1. Taxonomy (GTDB): domain Bacteria; phylum Actinomycetota; class Actinomycetes; order Mycobacteriales; family Mycobacteriaceae; genus Mycobacterium. The sequence continues at coordinate 2,502 of JBAPQQ010000727.1, read as the reverse complement.
TTGCAGTGACCTCATTGTGCGGACCACGCACAGCGCCCTCACGCCGCGCCGATACAGCGCAGGCGCCAACGCGAGATAGCCGTTGGATGCGAACCGGTCCGTGATGCGCCGGGCGTCCGCCGACAGTCCCAGGGCGTCGTGGACGACGACCACGCCCGGCCACGGCCCGCCGCCGGAAGGAACCGCGAGGTATGCCGGCAACGGGCCTGCGGGACAGTCGTATTCGATATCCGGCACCTCGGCGCTCCCCTCATCCACTGCGAGCGTGCGCGTAATGCCAGGCCGACCGGCTTAGGCTCAACACGCACCTTCGCGCCGAAGACGTTACAGCGTGAGGATCGTCGCGGCGGCCGTACCCGGTGCTCCGTACACCTGGGCGAACCCGACACGTGGCTCTCCCGGCACCTGACGTTCGCCGGCCTCGCCGCGCAACTGCCGCACCAATTCGTGGACCTGACGCAGGCCCGACGCGCCGATCGGCTCGCCGTTGGCGATCAGCCCGCCGTCGGTGTTGACCGGCATCGGGCCGCCGATCTCGGTGGCGCCGTCGGCCAGCAGCTTCTCCTGGTCCCCGTCGGCGCAGAAGCCGGCCTCGGCCATGTGGATCACCTCGGCGCCGGCGTCGGTGTCCTGCAACTGGATGACGTCGACGTCCTCCGGTGCCACGCCGGCCCGCTCGAACGCGGCCTTCGACGCGTACACCGTGGGCGAGACGTCCTCGTCGAGCGGGGCCGATGTCGCGTGCACCTCGTAGGCGCCAAAGCGCCGAGTGCGAATCTCGGCTGCGCGCAAGTAGACCGGCTTGGACGAGAAGCGGTGCGCGATGTCCGCGCGGCACATGATCACCGCCGCCGCGCCTTCGTCGGGAGCGCAGAACATGTACTGCGTGAGCGGATAGTTCAGCACTGCCGAGTTGAGGATCTCCTCCTCCGGGATCGGCTTGCGCCGGAACGCGTTCGGGTTCAGCGCGCCGTTGCGGAAGTTCTTCGCAGCCACTTTGGCCAGCGTGGCCTGCGAGATGCCATGCTCGTGGATGTAGCGGTTTGCCTTCATGCCGAAGAATTTGGTGGTGACGAACTGCCCGTTCTCGGCGTACCACTGCGGCAGTGCCAGCTTCGCGGGATCGTCGGTGAATGCCCCGCGCGGGTGCTTGTCCATGCCGATCGCGATGCCGATGTCGTACTTACCCAGCCGGATCGTATCGGCGCACACCTGGGTGGCCGTCGCCGCGGTGGCGCAGGCGTTGAAAACGTCCGTGAACGGGATTCCGGTGAGACCGACCAGCCGGGTGACGGCGTCCGGGTTGGACACCTCGTAGCTGCCGCCGACACCGAACTGGACGTCCTTCCAACCAAGGCCGGCATCATCGAGAGCGCCTTGGATGGCTTCGGCACCCATCTGCATCGCGGTCTTGTCGAAGCGGCCGAACGGGTGCAGCCCCACGCCGATTATCGCTACATCGTTGGTCTCGGTCATTCGGCTCTTCCTCTCTACCGCGGCCGGAAGGCGAACGTCACGACCTCGTTGCCCTCGTCGTCGGTGGTGAACGGGATCATGGTCAGCTCGACGTCCATGCCGAACTGCAGCTTGGCCGGATCGTTCTCGGTGAGCCTGCCCTCGACCCGGATCACGTCGTCCAACTGCACGAGGCCCACCCCGAACGGCACGAAGTCCTTGCCGGTCGGTCCGGCGTACGGCGGTCCCGGTGGAAACCCCTGAGTCGTCCATGCCACCAGCGTTCCCTGCCGTGGCAGCAGCAGCTGGCTCATGTCGCCGCTGCTGCACCTCGGACAGTGGTCCTGCTGGGGAAAGGCGGTCGCGCCGCAGGCGCCGCATTCGCTGCCGATGAGCTGCGGGTTTTCGTCGGGCCAGGTCGAGATCTCGGGTGCCAGCGCCTTCTGCATCGAGCGATCCTCCGTGGGTCAACTACCGAAATCGTATAATGGCATTACTGTAAATCGGAAATCAGGTTCTCGGAGTGGGCCCCAGGATGTAGTGGCCGTCATCGGGATCGTGGTACCAGCCGGCAGCCGCCGCCGTCCCCCCGTCGACGTGGATCGTCTGTCCGGTGACATACGAGCTCAGATCGGACGCCAGGAAGACGGCCGCACCGGCCATTTCGTCGACGTGGCCGGGCCGGCCCATCGGGATCATCAAACTCGCGCGCTGCTCGAAGCCTTCCTGCGACATGGCCAGGATTCCCTCGGTGAAGGTCAGGTCGGGCGCCAACCCGTTGACCCGGATGCCGTGCGGAGCGAGTTCCAGTGCGGCGGTCTTGGTGAAGTTGACGACGCCGGCCTTGGCGGCGGCGTACGCGGCGTAACCCGGAGCGGCGCGAAATCCCTCGATCGACGTGACGTTGATGACGCTGCCGCCGCGTCCGGCGCCGACCATCGCGCGCACCACCCGCTGGGTGCACAGCAGGACGTGGGTGAGGTTGGACCGGATCAGCGCATCCCAGCCGTTCGGTGAGGTGTCGAGCAGCGCAGACCAGAAGACACC
>JBAPQQ010000726.1:0-2140 GCA_049280695.1 Mycobacterium sp. | reverse complement strand
TTCGGCTCCAGCACCTGGGCGAACATGCCCAGCGCGGCCGCCGCGCGGCCGGTGCCGACCGTCTCGGCCAACAGCAGCTCAGCCATCAGCGGGTCGGCAAGTTCGGCCCCGAGCAGACCGGCCAGATCGACGAACCGGGCGACCTCGGGCCCCGTCGCGCCCTCGGCGGCTGCGGCGAACGCATCCTCCAGCGGCTCGTCCGCGCCGGCGGCGTCGATCAGCAGCAGCGCCATCTGGTCATACGTTCTGAGCAGGGTGTACAACGTGAGGGCGGTGTCGGGGTCGAGGTCATGCCGACGGGCCAGCGCTGCGCAGCCGCGCTCGAAAAGCCAACGGTCGAAATCGAACCCGTCGGGTGCGAGCCAGTCGCCGCGATGTGCCAGACCGTAGTCGTCGACGATCTCGGACAGGGGTGGCAGCGGCTCGCTGAATGCCGCCGGGTCCTCGACGCACGCTGTCCATACCGCCGCGTCGAAGTACACCGGCTCGTCGGCGTCGAGCATCGCGACCAGCCGGGGGCCCACCGCGCATTGCGCGAGCGCGGTGACCCGCTCGACCACCAGTCCGCGCGCGGTCAGCCGCACCCCGACCAGGTCATCCTCGGCCACCCCCAACGCCCCCAGCGTGCCCGGCGCCAGGAGCAGCGCGCCGAGCGGGTCGATCACCTCAGCCGGGATGCCCCGCTCTTCGAGCAGCTCATCGTCGAACCCGGGCAGCACGACCCGGGCCGCCGACCCGTCGGCGAGCCGCCGATACTCCTCGTGCTCGCAGAGCGCGGTGACCGGGTCCAGGTCCGGGGTCACAGTGAGTATGTCGTGGGCCAACTCGTCTGCGCCGACCCGGTGCGTGAACACCCGCCCGGCCAGCACCGTCGGCAGCCACACCCACCGATCGTCGAGCAACTGCCTTGCCGGACATACGATTTCGTCCAAAGTCTGGTCCAGCAAGGTGTCCGGATCGGCCACGCCGCTGTCCCGCAGTCGTCGCGCGATGTCGTCCTCGTCCAACGGGCCGTGTTCGCCCAGAATTCTCGCAAGGGTCCGTATCGGGTCGAACGCTTCCGCCACGGCGACCACCCTATGTCGCGGCTAGCCGGGCGCGAAGTCCGTCGCCCGTCGCCGGGTGGCCACCGACGATTGTCTATGTGTGTAATATGTGTACACATGAGTACGCACAGCTTGAAGGATCTGCGCAGCAACTTGGGCTCTACCGTGCGCACCGTCGCCGCGACGGGTGAAGAAGTCATCATCACAGACAGCGGCACCGAGGTGGCAGTGATCATCAGCATGACCGACTACGAACGCCTGCATGAACATGCCGACGTCGCCGACGCCCTGCGGCTGCGTGACCTCCGCGCCAGGTCGTTCACAGCGATGACTCTCGCAGAGATGCTTGACGCGTTGGACGTCGACGCGGCCGCGTTCGCCTCCCAATGAGGATCCAGTTTCATCCCGACGTACTGAGACAACTGCAGCGACTTCCGCGCGCGGATTTCGAAAAAGCACTTCAGACCATCATCGGTCTGTCCCATGATCCGCGCCCTTCTGGAGCGAAGAAACTCGTTGGGAGCGCCAATGATTGGCGGGTGAGGTTTGGCCAGTACCGGATCGTGTACAGCATTGACGATGCGGCAGGGGAAGTAACAGTATTCATCGCAGCCAAACGCAGCGACGCCTACCGGTGAACGTAAGGCGCTCGCCGGAGACGATGATGCCGCCGGGCTTCTGGTCGGGGAAGTCGGCACCCCAACCCCCCGTCAGCTCGCATCGGAAAATGACGGTGCGGCAGCGGGTTTCGAACCGGTCTTCAACGTCAGCGGCGGCATCGACGCTCCCGCTGTCTGGTTCATGGCGCATCGCGAACTGGTTCGCGAGGGCTACGCTACGTTGCAGTCTCGGCGCAACGAGTCGGCATCGTCTGGCCCGATCTGCGCGCCCCGGTGATGACGGTGCTCACCGAAACAGACGTAGTCGGCGGTGGGCGGTCCGGCTACTACCTGGCGAGGGAGCCCGACACCGAATCGCTGCGGGCATGGGAGATTCCCGGCACCGCTCATGCCGACAACTACACGACCCAGGTGGGCCGCATCGACACGGGTTTCGCGCCACTGGAGGAGCTTGTGGCGGCGTACGCCCCGACC
>JBAPQQ010000725.1:0-5010 GCA_049280695.1 Mycobacterium sp. | reverse complement strand
GCGCGGGCCTGGTCGAGCTTCGGCAGGAACTGCGTGTAGGGGAAGTTGGACCCGACAGTGAGCAGCGTGTCGCAGTCCATCATCAGGTGCCAGCTCGCCGTCGTGCCGAGCAAGCCGATCGAGCCGGTCACCCACGGCAGGTCGTCGGGCAGCACGTCCTTGCCCAGCAACGCCTTGGCCGCGCCCGCCCCGAGCAGATCGGCCACCTCGGTGAGCTCCTCCGCGCAGCCCCGCGCGCCCTGCCCGACCAGCAAGGCGACGCGCTCACCCGCATTGAGCAGGTCGGCGGCCGCCTGCACCGCGTCGTCGTCGGGGGTGACCTGCGATCCGCTGAGACCCAGGCTGGAGGGCACCTCCTTGAATGCATGCCCGGGCGCCTTGTACTTCAGCTCCATCACGTCGGAGGGAAAGATGAGGCAGGTCGGGCATCTGTCGCTGAGTGCGACCCGGATCGCGCGGTCGATCAGGTTGGGTAGCTGCTCGGGAACCGTGCACATCTGCACATAGTCGCTACAGACGTCCTTGAACAGGGTGATGAGATCGACCTCTTGCTGGTAGGAACCGCCCATCGCCGAGCGCTCGGTCTGGCCCACGATGGCGACCACCGGCACGTGGTCGAGCTTGGCGTCGTAGAGCCCGTTGAGCAGATGCACCGCCCCCGGGCCGCTGGTCGCAACGCAGACGCCGACTTCGCCGGAGAACTTAGCGAACCCGACGGCCTCGAAGGCCGCCATCTCCTCATGGCGGGCCTGGACGAACTGCGGCTTGTCGTCGGCACGCTGCCAGGCTGCGAGCAGACCGTTGATGCCGTCCCCGGGGAACCCGAAGACCTGTTTGACCCCCCACTCCCGCAGCCGAGCCAGCAAGACATCACCGACGGTGTCAGACACGGTGCAACAACTCCCAACATCTTCTCGGGTGGCCCGGCGGTGGGCTGTTTGGTCCCGGTCCACGGCTGCAGGGTGATACCCGTTCCCGGATCGCAGATATCGCCGGCGGCCGAAACTCTCAGCGATCTAACAGGCGGCGAAGCCGGTTGCTTGCAGATGTTTTCTCGTCCTTCGGTTCGGCAACTCCGCGTTCGTGACCGACCAGGACTTGGCGCTGCGCCGTGACCTCCTGCAAGAGCTGCTTTGGGCCTATGGGCCCGGCGGCCAGGAGGACGCCGTGCGTGACATTTGTCGCCGGGAGCTGGAGCCATTCGTCGACGAGACGTGGGTCGACGAGGCCGGCAACTTGGTCGGCCTCGTTCGCGGCAACGACGACGAGCGGAGCACCGACGGTCGGTGCGCGCCGGTGACGCGAGTGCTGGCTCACATGGACGAGCTGGCGATGCTCGTCAAGCGGGTGGAGTCGGACGGCACCCTGCAAGTGACACCGTCAGGAGTGATGTATCCGGCGAACTTCGGACTCGGTCCGGTCGCAGTGCTCGGCGACCGGGAGACTCTGACCGGGATTCTGTCGCTGGGCTCGGAGCACACCACCAAGGAGAGCCACCGGATCTGGCAGACCAAGCCCGACAAGGGCGACAGGTCGCTCGACTGGCTGCACGTCTATATCTTCACCGGCCGCACACCGGAGGAGTTGGCGGCCGCCGGCGTCCATCCGGGCACCCCGGTATGCATCGAACGGTGCCAGCGGACGCTCGTCGACGTCGGGGATTACCTCGGAAGCTACTTCATGGACGACCGCGCTGCGGCGACCGCGCTGCTGCAGGCGGCTCGTCGGCTGCGGGAGCGCGGACAACGCCCGGCCGCCGACGCCTACTTCGTGTTCACCACCAATGAGGAGATCGGCGGTGTGGGCGCCTCCTATGCCTGCCGGGCCCTCCCGGGCGAACTGACCCTCGCGCTCGAGGTGGGACCGACCGAGAAGGAGTACGCCACCCGGGTCGGCGGGGGACCGATCGTCGCATACAGCGATACGCGCTGCATCTACGACAAGGACGTCGCCGACCGGTTGATGGAGATCGCCGCCAAGATGGGCACCTCGCCGCAGGCGGCCGTCCTCGGTGCGTTCGAGTCCGACGCATCACACGCGAAGGCGAGTGGACTTTCGCCGAAGGCGGGACTTCTCTGCCTACCCACGCTGAGCACTCACGGATATGAAGTCATCGCCCGTGAGGCCATCCCCGTGATGACGGAGATCCTCGTCGAATTTCTGCTTCGCCCAACGTAGGCAGAGACGGCACGGCACCTCAAGCCCGGCGCCAGTGCTGTACTGGCGCCCTAATCGGCGGCGTGGGTGGCGGGCTTGTCGTCGAGGGTGAATCCCCAGGTGCTGTTGGCCTCGGCCAGGTTGAAGCCCTCGATGTCGGCTTCGCCCTTCTCTCCTGCGGCACCGAAGTCCCCGGAGTCCGCGACGTAGGCGTGCCCCAGTTTCTCGTCACCGGGCAGGGTGCCGGGCGGGAAGTTCTCCTCCACGGATGCCAGGGCGGCCTCGAACATTTTCTGGTGGGCGATCTCGCGGGTCATCAAGAACGTCAGGGTGTCCGTAACCCCGTTGTCGTCGGTGAGTTTGATCAGTCGCTCGTAGACGATTTTTGCGCGGGCCTCAGCGGCGATGTCTGATCGCAGGTCGGCCGCCGGCTGACCGATGGTGTCGATGTAGGCCGCGGTGAACAGGGTGCCTTGCGAGTCGGTGAGCCGCGCGCCGCCGCCACCCAGCACGTTGGCGCCACTGTTCAAGGCGAGGGTGGCGGCGTCGGGCATCTTGCCGTCCAACAGCTCACCGAGGTAGTTGCCCTCCACCTGGTCGACCAGTTCCGAGGGCGAACCCTTGAGCAGCAGCGTGAGGGTCTGGGCGACCATCTCGAGGTGCGAAAGTTCCTCAGTGGCAATGTCGAGCAGCATGCTGCGGCGCTGGCCATCGGACTCGCTCCAGCCCTGCAGGAAATAGCGCATCGCGGCGGCGAGCTCACCGTTCGGACCGCCGAACTGCTCGAGCAGCATCTTCGCGAACGCCGGGTTCGGCTCGTCTACTCGAACGGTGTACATCATTTTCTTGTTGTGCAAGAACATCGAGCAGACTCCTCAACAAATGCGGGACTGGGCCGAGCAGGATCACACGGTCCTACCCTTGATTCAGTTCGACGAAACCCGACAGACCCGGCGGGCGGTGGCCCAGTACTTGCGCGGAACTCGCCGCGGGAGTCGGCTCCCCGCCATCACTCGGGCACCCGCCAGCCGGGCCGAGTTTGAGCACCGCAGTTTCGCGGGTAGAAATCTCAGATGACCCTCGCATCGCCCTCGTTGGCGCCTGCGCTGCCTGAGGCCGGCGGGCCGTTGTCGACGGCGATCCTCGAGTTGCTTTCTGGACCGCCCAGCACCGTCGCCGACTTCCCGGTTGCCGACTCCGACCCGTACGGCCCCGACCTACAGCTGGCCCTGTATGCCTGTTACGAGTTGGCCTACCGCGGGTTCGCCGGCGTCGACCCGGAATGGGAGTGGGATCCCGAAATGCTGCGCCTGCGCAGGGAACTCGAACGGCACTTCGTCGCGGCGGTGCGCGCCGAAGTCGGCGAGATCGGGCCCGGCGAGACGGCGGCCGCGGAGATGGACGCGCTGTCGGTGGAACCCGTCGACGGGACCGGTCTGTCGTACTACCTGCGTGACGAGGGCACCTGGGAACAGATGCGCGAGTACTTCGCGCACCGCTCGCTGTATCACCTCAAGGAAGCCGACCCACATGCATTCGCGATTCCGCGGCTGACCGGTCAGGCCAAGGCGTCGTTCGTCGCCGTCGAATTCGACGAGTATGGCGCGGGTCGCGGCGCGCACCTTCATCAGCAGCTCTACGCCGACCTCATGGCGGCGGCCGGCCTCGACAACAGCTACCTCGCCTACCTCGGCGACGTGCCCGCCGAGATGCTGTCCGTGGTGAACCTGATGTCCTACTTCGGGTTACACCGGTCGATGCGGGGTGCGGCGATCGGCCACTTCGCGGCGACCGAGATCACGTCGTCACCGGGGTCGCGGCGCCTCGTCGACGCGCTGGAGCGGATGGCCGCGCCGCAACCGTGCATCGCTTTCTACCGCGAGCACGTGGAGGCCGACGCCGTCCACGAACAGGTGGTGCGCACCGACGTCGTCGGCGACCTCGTCGCTCGGGAACCTGAACTGGAGGCCGGCGTCGTATTCGGGATGCGCGCGCTCGACGTCGTGGAGAGCCGATTCGCCGACCGCGTGATGGCGAGTTGGAAGGCGGCGCGCAGCTCGTTAAGCCGGCCGTTGAGCTGAGTCCGCGGCGCGGCGACGCCGACGATGACTGGTGTCGCACAGCGGATAGTTCTTACTGCGCCGGCACATACAGATCGCGACCATGAACCGGTCGGAGTCGACGACGCTGCCGTCGGGCAGCTCTATGTGCACCGGACCCTCCACGAGCATCGGGCCCGACGGCACGATCCGCACCACCCGCCGCTGCGGGCAAATCATCGCTTGTCCGCCCGGATCACGACGAGCAATTCCTCCCGGCGTCCCGCCCGCAACCGGCCGGTGGTCTCGAGCCACCCCGCCCGCGCAGACATCACTGGCCCAAACGGAATCCACTGCCACATAACAACTTCGACGGCAAGGCCGCCGGAGCGCAACGCGCTCAACGACTCCTCGACACCGGCGAACTCCGAGTGCACCAGCAGCAGGGAGCCGTCGTCGGCCAACAGGTCCGGGGCGGCCGCGCACAGCGGGTCGAGGATCAGCCGGCCGTCGTCGCCGGCGTCCCATGCACATGCCGGCCCGACAACCGCGGGAATCGACTCGTCGCAACTGTCCGGGCTGACGGGCACGTACGGCGGATTGGACACCACGACGTCAAAAGGGCCGCAGTTCAGCGCATCTGGTAACGACCCGACGCGCGCGTCGACGTCGACACCTGCCGCGCCCGCGTTGGCCTGCGAACACTGCACCGCACGCGGGCAGATGTCGAAGGCGGTCACTGCTGCGGCACCCGACTGGGCCGCGGCTATCGCGAGCACGCCACTGCCGGTGCACAAGTCGAGTACTCGTCGCC
>JBAPQQ010000724.1:0-3511 GCA_049280695.1 Mycobacterium sp. | reverse complement strand
GAGGCAAGGGTTCTCAACGACGACTCACGCACCATGCTGATCCGCACTCACGACCCGCACGAGGTGATCAAGGCGCTGGCCGACCGCACCGATGTGATGCTGGAGGGTGGTCGAACGCTCGCGGGAGCATTCCTGCGCGCAGGCCTCGTCGACCGGATCCTGGCCTACGTCGCGCCGATCTTGCTGGGCGGACCGGTCACGGTGATCGACGACGTCGGGGTGTCGACGATCGGTAAGGCGCTGCGATGGAAATTCGACGGCGTCGTGCCGATCGGGCCGGATCTGCTGCTGAGCCTGGTACCAGGGTAATCCGGATGGAGGGGCAGCCTGTGGCATCCGTGGGCGTTATCGGGCTGGGTTTGATCGGCATCGCGCTGACCCACCGACTCATTGCAACCGGCGACGCGCCGTTCGTATTCGATGTGAAACGCGAAGCGGTAGAAGGCGCGACTGCATCCGGTGCGATTGCAACCTCTTCCTCCGCCGACCTCGCCGAGCGCAGTGACGTCGTGCTCGTCTGTGTGCAGAACGACGACCAGTGCATCGCCGCCGTGCGTGGTGACCGCGGAGCGCTCGACGGAGCCCGGCCCGGGACGTGCATTGCCGTGCTCTCGACCGTGCTGCCGTCGAACATCGAGAGCCTCGCCGCGACGGGCGCCGAACGCGGCGTGCACGTTGTCGACATCCCGGTGGCGGGCCGGGGCATGTTCAGCGTCGAGGAAGGCACGATGTCGGTGATGGTGGGCGACGACGGTGAGCTCGTGAAGCGGCTCGAGCCGACGCTGCGCCGCTTCGCGTCCAAGGTGGTGGCCGCTGGGCCGCTGGGCAGCGGGGCGGCGCTGAAGCTGGCGCACAACGTCGTCGTATATGCGGGCTTCGCCGCGATGATCGAGGCGATCGAGCTCGCTCGGGCTGCCGGGGTGCGGGACGGACTGGTGGAGGAGGTTGCGCAGGCGAGTGGCGCGCTGTCGAACCTCAGCGCGTTCACGTTGCCGTTCTACCGGCACTTCCGCGACGACCCGCACGGCCCCGGCGAAGACGAGGTTCTTGCGGTCGCGTCTGCGCTGTTGGAGAAAGACTTGGCCGACGCTGTGGCGCTGGGAGCCGCACACGGCGTGGACGTTCCGGTTGCGCGGCTGCTCTCGCGCTCGGGCGATGCGATATTCCCGGTGAGGCGCTGACGGTGGGCTATTCGGTCAGCTCCCTGTGTTCGATGATGTCCCGGAAACCCATGGCGCCCAACAGTTCCCGGAACTGCTGCACGGTGTAGCCGACCACGGTCGCGTCGGTGCGAGCCCGCACGGTCGCCGAGCGCGGCAGGCCGAACAAAGGTCCCATCTCGCCGAAGTAGTCGCCCGGCCCAGCCACCTTCAGCAATTCCTCACCGCCGTCGGCCAATTCACGAACGATCTCGAGCTCACCCTCGGAGACCACGTAGATGCAGTCACCCATCGTGCACTGCTCGAACAGCACCTCACCGGGCTCGAGGTCAACCGTCGTGGGCTCGTGGTCCGAAAACGAGATGTGCGGCGTCAAGTCCACCACCCGGTCGGCCAGCGGCAGCATGCGGGTGTCATGGGTGGCGACCACCACCACGCGGTCACCGGACGCCAGTTCGCGGATCAACTTCAGAACCTCTTCGACCTGGATGAAATCAAGATGCGCGGTCGGCTCGTCGGCCAGCAGAAGGGGCGGATCCAGCGCGATCGCCCGCGCGACGGCGACTCGTTGCTGTTGGCCGCCGGACAGGTCGCCCGGGCGGTGTCTCATCCGGTCCTTCAATCCGACCCTGGTGAGCAGCTCCTCGGCGCGCTGGTGTGCGTCGCGCCGTGACATCCGGGCCGCGCGCATCGGCACCATCACGTTTTCGATCGCGGTCAGGCTCGGCACCAGATTGAAAGCCTGGAACACGATGCCCACGGTGGAGCGCCGATACTCCGACAAGCTGCGCCGGTCCAGCGCGGTGATGTCGACGTCGCCGAACTCGATGCGGCCGGCGGTCGGGCTCAGTATTCCGCCGAGGCACGACAGCAGCGTCGTCTTCCCGCACCCACTGGGGCCCAGCAGAATCGCCAACGAGCCGGCGCTCACTTCGAGGTCGAGGCCGTCGATCGGGCGCACCGCGTACTCGCCTTTCGAGTACTCGACCACGAGGTCCTTGATGATCAGATCTGCCATCGCTCACGGCCCCCCGAATGCCAGTGCGGGGTCCACCATCACCGCACGCCGCAGTCCCGCGACGCTCGCCAGCAGACCGATCACCACGGCGATCACCGGAAGCAGCGCGAAGGCCGCCGGCGGGATGTCCACCCGCATCGGGAACAGCGGTCCCAGCAGGACCGAGACAATGCCGCCGATGACGGCGGCGAGCAGGGCGACGATGACCGCCTGCAATGCCAGTCCGGCCATGATCGAGCGCGTCGACACCCCGACGGCCTTGAAGACCGCGAAGTCGCGGACGCGTTCGAGCGCCGAGACATAGATCATGGAGCCGACGATCAACGCGGCCACCACCCACAGCAGCCCCGCCATCAGCGAGATCGAGGTGCGGGCGCCTTTCAGGGGGCGCACCAGGTCGTCGACGGCGCCGGCGCGATCGACGGCCCGATAACCGTCCGGCACCTTGCCCGCGTTGCCGACGACGCCGATCGTGGAAATCAACTGCTGCCCGGAGAACAGCAACTGTTGGGCACCCGCCACCGTCAGAAAGACGTTGGCCTGCCGCGCAAGCAAGGTGGAGTCGTCGACGATGCCGACGATTCGCAGTGTCCGCGAGCCGATTTCGAGGTCTTGGCCGACGCCGCGGCCCAACGTGCTCGATACCGCGATCTCGGCAGGGTCGGTCGGGACGCGGCCCGCGGACACGGCAGGCATCCCGGGTCCCCGTTCCGGCGCCCCGAACACGTTCACGTTGCGCGACGTACCGCGGTCGGGGATTGTGGTGCTGCCGTACACCATCGGCACCGCGACGGCGACACCCGGCAGCCGCGCGGCTCGGTCCAGGTCTGTGGGCGGAAACGGTGATGATCCGACGAACGGGCCGGCCGCGCCGGACTTGATCAGGTATGAATCGAGGCCAAGCGAGTCGACGGTGCGCTGCGCCTCGACACGAAAACCGTTGGCCAGCCCGGTGAGAACGAGGGTCATCGCGAACACCAACCCGGTACCGACGATGGCGATCACGAATCGCCGCTTGCGCCATTGCAGGTCGCGCAGCGCCGCGGCTATCACGTCGTCCCCTCCATGATGGCGACGTTACCCACCCGGGCCGCTACCGGGAAAACGCTTCCACCAATTTCGAGCAGAAAGTAGGCAGGTCATCGGGTTTGCGGCTGGAGATCAGCGTGTTGCCTCGACGCTCGTCTACCACCACTTCCTCGTCGATCCAGTTCCCGCCGGCGTTGCGAATGTCGGTCTGCAAACTCGGCCACGACGTGATCGTGCGGCCGCGCAAGACGTCGGCCTCGATCAGAGTCCACGGGCCATGGCAGATCACTGCCACCGGCTTGCC
>JBAPQQ010000723.1:0-2733 GCA_049280695.1 Mycobacterium sp. | reverse complement strand
CGGGCGGCCACACCGGCGGCTACCAGCGCGCGGGCCAGCCTGCTCGCGTCGGCCCCCGTTTTCGCGGCGCAGTCACGCGCGGCGTCGGCAGCTTCCCCCGTCCAGAAGTCGTGCGTATCGCGCAGGCCTTGCACCACCACGTCGAACTCGCGCCGGGTGTCGGTCGCGGCGGCGTCCCACGTGTCGGCGGCCTGGCGCAACGAATCCGGCGTCCATGACTTCGCCTGCGACACAGTCGGTCTTCCCCCCATGCCTCATGCTGGCATTTCCGCGCTGTGCCGTGCCGACGTTATCCACAGGGCCGCCAGGGCTCAGCCTCCAACCGAGCGCTTCAGCCCTCCTGGTAGCTCCATGTGCGGAGTTGCTCGGCAATTTTTTCGAGATCGGCCACCACGCCGGCCACCCCGATCACGAGGTCGAAGCGTTCGTCTTCTGGCGCGCTGATCCACTGCCCGTTGATCGCCAGGAACGTCCGGCAGACCGCCCACGCGAGCCGCTTGTTTCCGTCTACCAGCGCATCGTTACGCGCCAGGGAGTGCAGTAGCGCTGCGGCCTTGAGGCACAGATCTGGGTAGGCATCTTGGCCGAACGCTGACGCCCGAGGCCTGGCCAGCGATACTGCGGGTGTTGCGCGCCGGCTTCGCCCCGCAACAAGTAGGCTCGAATGCGTGCAGCGGCGAATCATGGGCATCGAAACCGAATTCGGTGTCACCTGCACATTCCACGGTCACCGGCGCCTGAGTCCCGACGAGGTCGCGCGCTACCTGTTCCGCCGCGTGGTGTCGTGGGGCCGCAGCAGCAACGTGTTCCTGCGCAACGGGGCGCGGCTCTACCTCGACGTCGGCAGCCATCCGGAGTACGCGACCGCCGAGTGCGACAGCCTGATCCAGCTCGTCACCCACGACCGCGCCGGCGAGCGCGTACTCGAAGACTTGCTCATCGATGCCGAGCAGCGGCTCACCGACGAGGGCATCGGCGGCGACATCTACCTGTTCAAGAACAACACCGACTCGGCCGGCAACTCCTACGGCTGCCACGAGAACTATCTGATCGTGCGTGCGGGGGAATTCTCCCGGATCTCCGACGTGCTGCTGCCGTTCCTGGTCACCCGTCAGCTCATCTGCGGGGCGGGCAAGGTGCTGCAGACGCCGAAGGCGGCGACCTTCTGTCTGTCCCAGCGCGCCGAGCACATCTGGGAGGGCGTGTCGAGTGCCACCACCCGCAGCCGCCCGATCATCAACACCCGCGACGAGCCGCACGCCGACGCCGAGAAGTATCGCCGCCTGCACGTCATCGTCGGCGACTCCAACATGTGCGAGACCACGACCATGCTCAAGGTCGGCACCGCGGCGCTGGTGCTGGAGATGATCGAGTCCGGCGTGCCGTTCCGCGACTTCTCGCTGGACAACCCGATCCGCGCGATCCGCGAGGTCAGCCACGACCTCACCGGCCGGCGTCCGGTCCGTCTCGCCGGCGGCAGGCAGGCCAGCGCGCTGGACATCCAGCGCGAGTACCACGCCCGCGCCGTCGAGCACCTTCAGACCCGCGAGCCCAACGCACAGGTCGAGCAGGTCGTCGACCTGTGGGGCCGCCAGCTCGACGCGGTGGAAAGCCAGGACTTCGCCAAGGTGGACACCGAGATCGACTGGGTGATCAAGCGCAAGCTGTTCGACCGCTACCAGAATCGCTACAACATGGAGCTGTCGGATCCCAAGATCGCCCAGCTGGACCTGGCCTACCACGACATCAAGCGCGGCAGGGGCGTCTTCGATCTGCTGCAGCGCAAAGGCCTTGCTGCGCGCGTCACCACCGACGAGGAGATCGAGGAAGCCGTCGACACGCCGCCGCAGACCACACGCGCGAAGCTGCGCGGCGAATTCATCAGCGCCGCGCAGGAGGCGGGCCGCGACTTCACCGTCGACTGGGTGCACCTCAAGCTCAACGATCAGGCACAGCGGACCGTGCTGTGCAAAGACCCGTTCCGGTCGGTCGACGAGCGGGTCAAGCGGCTGATCGCCAGCATGTGACGTGTGAGCGTCCCGAGATTGCAACTGCCGCGGAGAAGTGCGAGTGAGCACCACGTGGAATGCACTTTCGGCGCAATCCGGCAATTAAGGTAGAGCCCGTGGGGATCTCCAAAGTCGAGCGGCTGATGAACCTCGTCATCGCCCTGCTGGCCACCCGCAACTACCTCACCGCCGAACGCATCCGCAACACCGTCCTCGGCTACTCCGACTGCCCGACGGATGAGGCGTTCTCGCGGATGTTCGAGCGCGACAAGAACGAACTCCGCGACCTGGGCATCCCGTTGGAAACCGGCCGGGTGAGCAAGCTCGACCCCGCCGAGGGCTACCGGATCAAGCACGACGCCTACGCGCTGCCCGACATCGCGCTGACCTCGGACGAGGCCGCGGCCGTCGCCGTCGCCGTCCAGCTTTGGCAGTCACCGGAGCTCATCACCGCCACCCAGGGCGCGTTGCTGAAGTTGCGCGCGGCCGGCGTCGACATCGAACCCGTCGACTCCTCCAGCGCGCCGGTCTCGATCGCGTCGGCGGCCGCGCTGCCAGGCATTCGCGGCTCCGAGCCGGTGCTGCCAATCCTGTTGGGCGCCATCGACTCTGGGCAGGCGGTGCAATTCCAGCACCGGTCGTCGCGGATCGAGCCGTACACCATTCGCACGGTCGAGCCGTGGGGTGTGGTCACCGACCGCGGCCGCTGGTATCTCGTCGGCAA
>JBAPQQ010000722.1:0-2648 GCA_049280695.1 Mycobacterium sp. | reverse complement strand
AGTTGTCGAAACCCGGCAGCGACAGCGGGGCCACCACGTCCTCGGCGAGCGCCAGACCGGCGGCGTCGGCGAGGGGGACCGTGACGGCCGGGCGGGGCTGGATCAGGCCCGCGACCATCCGGGCGTGTTCCTCGACGGACCGCATCAGACCGGGTACGTGATGCCGGTCAACTCCTCCGACACCGCCCAGAGCCGCCGCTGCAGTTCCTCGTCGTGCGACTGCTTGCTGGACTTCACGACGACGGGGTGGCCGCGCGTCTCCCGGAAGCCGTCCGGGCCGTAGTACTGGCCGCCCTGCGCGCCCGGGTCGGTCGCGGCGCGCAGGGTGGGCAGTGCACCCATCGCGGGGCTCTGCGAGACCAGCGGCCAGGCCAAGTCGACGACGGGCTTCAGCAGGCCCGGGATGGAGCGGGTGAGTTCGGTGTTGGACCCGCCGGGGTGAGCGGCGAGCGCGGAGGTCGGTGCGTCCTTGCGCTTGAGGCGGCGCTGCAACTCGTAGGTGAACAACAGGTTGGCCAGCTTGGACTGCCCGTAGGCGGCGACCCTGTTGTACTTGCGGTCCAGCTGCAGGTCATCGAAGTGGATCTTGGCCATGATCCGATGGCCCACGCTGCTGACGGTCACCACGCGGGAGCCGTCGACGGTCAGCATGTGCGGAAGCAGCCGGCCGGTCAGCGCGAAGTGGCCCAGATGGTTGGTGCCGAACTGCAGCTCGAATCCGTCCTTCGTCTTCGACTTGTCGGTGTACATCACGCCGGCGTTGTTGATCAGCAGGTCGATCCGCTGATGCTTGGCCTTGAGCTCTTCGGCGGTTGCGCGGACCGACTCGAGGGATGTGAGGTCGAGATGCTGCAGCACCACGACGGAGTTCGGGTTGTTCGTCGTGATCTGCGCTGCCGCCTCCTTGCCCTTCTCGAGGTTGCGCACGGCGAGCACCACGTGCGCGCCCTTGTCTGCCAACGCTTTCGCGGTCTCTAAGCCCAGACCCGTGTTGGCTCCGGTGATGATCGCGACGTGGCCCGACTGGTCGGGAATGTCGGCGGTGGTCCAGTTGCTGCTCACGTCTGTCTCCTTCGCGCGGCACGTATCGTCATACCGGTCCAAGCTAATCCAACAGGAATCCGTCGTTGTTTGCGTTCAAAGAGCCCGCCAATCCGCCGAGCCGCCGTGCGCCGTTGATGTGGGCACTGTCCGCGTCGCTGGGCTGGGTCGTGCTCGTCGTCGCACAGGTGATCTGGTTCGTGGTGCAGCCGTCGTACGGCTGGCTGCACGCGGCGGCAGCGGCGGTGACCTTCGTGCTGACGGGTCTGCATGTCGGTGTCGTCCCGTTGTGGCGATATCGGGTGCACCGCTGGGAGATCAGCCCGCAGGCGGTGTTCACCCGAACAGGTTGGCTGGTGCAGGAACGGCGTATCGCGCCGATCTCGAGGGTGCAGACCGTCGACACGTACCGCGGCCCGCTGGACCGGTTGTTCGGGCTGGCGAACGTGACGGTGACGACGGCGTCGTCGGCGGGTGCGGTGCAGATCGTCGCGCTGGACAACGACGTCGCAGACCGGGTCGTCGAGCAGCTCACCGACATCGCGGCGCTGGGTGCCGAGGATGCGACATGACCCACCGCGGACGCGAGGAGCAAGAAAGCCACTGGCAGCGTCTGAGTCCGCGGATGCTGCTGGTGCACCCGGTGCACGAGGTGTTGCGCCAGCTACCGGTTCTGGTCGGGTCGGTGGTGCTGGGCTCGTCCACCGGCAACAGCGCGTGGCCGCTGACCGCGCTGGGTGTGATTATGGGCGTCGGCCTGCTGCGCTGGTTCTTCACCACCTACCGGATCTCCGACGAGAACGTCGAGCTGCGTACGGGTGTGCTGCAGCGGCGGTCAATCTCTATGCCGCGCAACAGGATTCGTTCAATCCAGACGGACTCGCGGCTGCTGCACCGGCTGCTGGGCCTGACGGTGCTGCGGGTGGGCACGGGCCAGGAGCGCCAGGGGCAGGGCGCGTTCGCGTTGGACGCTGTGCAGTCCGCACAGGTACCGCTGTTGCGTGCGACGCTGCTGGCCGAGTCGCTGGACGTCCTCGAACAGCCGGCGGGGCGGGTGCTGGCGCGCTGGCAGCCGTCGTGGTTGCGGTATGCGCCGCTGAGCTTTTCGGGTCTGGGGTTGATCGCGGCGGTGGTCGCGCTGACGTATCAGGTTGGCGGACTGGCGCTCTCGGAACGCATCGCGAAAGCCGGCGCCGAGGCGGCGCAGCGCACCGGATTGGTGGTGGCGGTCGGCGTGGGCGTGCTCGGCGTGCTGGCGGTGTCCGTCTTGCTGGCGGTGTCGTGGTCGTGGCTGACCTACGGAGACTTGGTGCTGCGCCGCGACGCTGGCCTGCTGCATCTGCGCCACGGCGTGCTGCGGGTACGGGAGCACACGTTCGACATGCGCCGGCTGCGCGGCGCCACGTTGCGCGAGCCGCTGCTGGTGCGTCTGTTTCGGGGCGCGCGGTTGGACGCGGTGATGACGGGCGTGCACGGCGAGGGTGAGTCGTCGGTGCTGCTGCCCGCGTGCCCGGCGACTACCGCGAAAGAGGTGCTGGCCGGCTTGATCGACAACGCTTCGGCGGTTTCTGGACCCTTGCAGGCGCACGGTCGGGCGGCGGCGCGGC
>JBAPQQ010000721.1:0-6887 GCA_049280695.1 Mycobacterium sp. | reverse complement strand
GGGCCGCACCGGGCGTTTCATGTCGCCGCAGGCGGCAGCGTGTTTGTGCACTGCCGGCCGGCGGGGTCGTCCACGCCGCCGATCGGCGTGCTGGATCTGATGTCCGCTCTGCACGACGGCGACTGGGACTTCGCCCAAGCCGCGCCGCAGTCGCACCGCAGCCACGCCAGCGGGCTGGTGGCCGCGCACCTGCAGTGGCACCTGGAACGGCAGCTGCGGACGTTGCCGCTGGTGGAACGGCGATGAGCGCTTGCGCCAAGAGCAGACGGCGGCGTGCACAGGTTGCCAGACAACCGGGACCGCTCATCGGGCAGGATATGGCGCGTGGTGCGGGGAGCTGAGCGAGGGTGGAAGGCCCGGTTTCCGCAACTCGACCCGGCGCCCGACGACTACCCGACCTTCCCCGACAAATCGGTGTGGCCCGTCCCGTTCCCGGAACTCCCGCCCGCGCCGGGTGGTGGCCCGCGCCGCCCGCCCCAGCACCCGTCCAAAGCCGCGGCCCCCAAGATTCCCGCCGGCCAACTGCCCCAGCACGTCGCGGTCGTCATGGACGGCAACGGCCGCTGGGCGACGCAGCGGGGCCTGCACCGAACCGAGGGCCACAAGATGGGCGAGGCGGTGCTCATCGACATCACCTGCGGGGCCATCGAAATCGGGATCAAACACCTGACCGTTTACGCGTTTTCCACCGAGAACTGGAAACGCAGCACCGAGGAAGTCCGCTTCCTGATGGGCTTCAACCGCGAAGTCGTGCGGCGCCGGCGCGAGAACCTCAACGCCATGGGCGTACGCATGCGGTGGGTCGGCTCCCGGCCGCGGATGTGGCGCAGCGTGATCAAAGAATTCGAGATCGCCGAGAACATGACGCTGCACAACGACGTCATCACCATCAACTACTGCGTCAACTACGGCGGCCGCACCGAGATCGTCGAGGCCACCAAGGAAATTGCGCGGCTGGCCGCGGCCGGACAGATCAGTCCGGAGCGGATCACCGAGGCAACGGTGGCCAAGCACCTGCACCGTACGGACATTCCCGACGTCGATCTGTTCATCCGCACGTCGGGGGAGCAGCGGGCGAGCAACTTCATGTTGTGGCAGTCGGCCTACGCCGAGTACGTGTTCCAGGACAAGTTGTGGCCGGACTACGACCGCCGTGACCTGTGGGCGGCATGCGAGGAATACGTGAACCGCAACCGCCGCTTCGGCAGAGCCGAATAATGTGCCTGAGCGGCAGAGCCGAATAATGTGCCTGAGCGGTCGGGCGTGATGTCGCTGCAGGAGCGGCTTTTCGACGTGCTCGACGGCGTGGTGCCGATCCGCAGGGAAGGCGACGGCGCGTTGACCGTCCAGCATGACGGCACGTTGGCGTCGCTGCGTGTGGTGGCCATCGCCGAGGGCCTGGAGCTGGTCTCGCTGTCGCAGATCCTGGCCTGGGATATGCCGCTGGACAGGCAGATTCGGGCCAGGATCGCCGGACAGGCTCGCGACACGATGCTCGGAACGGTGACGCTGATCGAGAAGAAGCGCATCGGGGAAGTGCTACTGCGCTACAACTTTCCCGGCAGCGGGCTCACCGACGACGCGCTGCGGACGTTGATCCTGCTGGTGCTGTCGAACGGTGCCGACGTGCGGCGGGCGTTGACGGGCTAGCTGTCGGCCGCGCAGGTGGCACAGGTGCCGAAGATCTCGATGGTGTGGCTCGCCTCTGAAAAGCCATGTGCGGCAGCAACTTCCGCAGCCCACGCCTCTGCCTGGCCACCCTGCACCTCGACGGTGAACCCGCAGCTGCGACACACCAGATGGTGGTGGTGCTGCGTGGAGCAGCGCCGGTAGACCGATTCGCCGGTGTCGATGCGCAACGTGTCGACGGCCCCGGCCGCCGACAAGGCCTGCAGAGTGCGATACACGGTGGTCAAGCCGATGCCCTCGCCGCGGCGGCGCAGTTCGTCGTGGATCTCCTGGGCGGAACGGAAGTCGTCGACAGACTCGAGCAGCGCGGTGATCGCCGCCCGCTGACGGGTGCTGCGGGTGCTGCGCACACCCGCGCCCGTCACCTCTTCTCCTCGCCGGCGTGAGTCACCGCAGCGGTGACGATGTGGGCCAGATGTTGATCGACGAGCCGGTAGAGAACCTCGCGGCCGGACCGCTCGCCTTCGACGACGCCGGCGGCCTTGAGGATCCGGAGGTGCTGGCTGACCAGCGGCTGCGGCGCCCCGAGCGCGTCGACCAACTCGTGCACGCAGAGTTGCGACTCGAGCAGTTGCAACACGATGGCGATGCGCACCGGAGCCGCCAGCGCCCGCAAGATGTCGCCGGCGGTCTCGAGGAGTTCCCGGGACGGTGCCGGCGCGTCGACCAATCTGGAAATGGTTTCCATTAGAGGCCAGGTTACATGCATGCTCGCGCATGCAACAGGGGCCAGCCGCGCGGCGGGGAATCGGCGCCGCCTGCTCAGCAAACTTGCGGGGACCAGGCCTATGGATGTCTGTGCAGGCGCACACGTGTGTAGGGCCGAAAGCGTCAGCAAAATCGGATGCGCTCTGGGCACTCCCGGTCGACCGCTCTGCTTACGCATGGCCCGGCTACGCTGATGACCCGTGGCGTCCGTCATCGATACCGTCGTCAACCTGGCCAAGCGGCGCGGGCTGGTGTACCCGTCCGGCGAAATCTACGGCGGCACAAGGTCGGCATGGGACTACGGGCCGTTGGGGGTCGAGCTCAAGGAGAACATCAAACGCCAGTGGTGGCAGGCGGTGGTGTCCGGCCGCGACGACGTCGTCGGCATCGACAGCTCGATCGTCCTGCCTCGCGAGGTGTGGGTGGCCTCGGGGCATGTCGAGGTGTTCCACGACCCGTTGGTCGAGTGCCTGAACTGCCATAAGCGCCACCGTCAGGACCACATGCAGGAGGCGTACGCGGCCAAGAGGGGGATCGACGACCCGGAGTCGGTCTCGATGGCCGAGATCGTGTGCCCGGATTGCGGCACCAAGGGGCAATGGACCGAGCCGCGCGAATTCAACATGATGCTCAAGACCTACCTCGGCCCGATCGAAACCGAGGAGGGGTTGCACTACCTGAGACCCGAAACCGCACAAGGCATCTTCGTCAACTTCGCCAATGTCATGACGACGTCGCGCAAGAAGCCGCCCTTCGGAATCGGCCAGATCGGCAAGAGCTTCCGCAACGAGATCACGCCGGGCAACTTCATCTTCCGCACCCGCGAATTCGAGCAGATGGAGATGGAGTTCTTCGTCGAGCCCGCCGCCGCGCCGGAATGGCACCAGTACTGGATCGACACCCGGCTGGCGTGGTACGTAGACCTGGGCATCGACCGCGAGAACCTGCGGCTCTTCGAGCACCCCAAGGACAAGCTGTCGCACTACTCCGACCGCACGGTCGACATCGAGTACAAGTTCGGCTTCCAGGGCAATCCGTGGGGAGAATTAGAAGGCGTCGCCAACCGCACCGACTTCGACTTGAAGACGCACTCGCAGCACTCCGGCGTGGACCTCTCGTACTACGACCAGGCCACCGACACCCGCTACATCCCGTACGTGATCGAGCCGGCCGCCGGGCTGACGCGGTCGTTCATGGCATTTCTGATCGACGCCTACACCGAGGACGAGGCCCCTAATGCCAAGGGCGCCATGGAAAAGCGCACGGTGCTGCGGCTAGATCCGAGGCTGGCGCCGGTGAAGGCCGCCGTACTACCGCTGTCGCGGCACGCCGACCTGTCGCCGAAGGCGCGTGACCTCGCCGCCGAGCTGCGCACGCGCTGGAACGTGGAGTTCGACGACGCCGGGGCGATCGGCCGGCGGTATCGCCGCCAGGACGAGATTGGCACACCCTATTGCGTCACAGTCGATTTCGAGTCGCTCGACGATCACGCGGTGACCGTGCGCGAGCGTGACAAGATGACACAGGACCGCATCGGCATCGACGCCGTCCCGGACTACCTCGCGACCAGGCTGCGCGGCTGCTGAGCCGTCTCTCGCGCCGAGATTCACCTTTTGCAGAAAAAGTTCGAGTGCGGGCCTGCATAAGGTGAATTTCGACGAGGGCTCTTCCGCTCGCGCCAGCAGTGGAACCTAGAAGCGGCCGCCGCCGCCGAAGAAGTCGCCGCCCGAGGGACCCGACGAACCGCCGAAGCCGGTGGAACTCCAGCCGCCGCCCCAGCCGCCGAATCCACCGCGCATCGCGCCGCCGAGGATGTTGCCGATGATGATCCCGCCGACCATCGCGCCCATGTTCGAGCCACCGCGGCCGCCGTAGTGCCCCGCGTACGCGCGGTGCGCGTTCTGCACGTCCGCGTTGGCCAGTGACTGTGCCTGAGCCGCAAGCATCGAGGCGGCGTTGGCATACGCGATCGCTTCGTTGACGTCCGCGGCCCTGGTGGCCTGCGCCGCCTGTAGCTGGCGGACGGCCTCGGCGAGGCGGGTGCGCGCCTCCGGGCCGATGCTGCCGCGACGGGTGTCGATGTAGTCGGACACCGAGCGCACCCGCGACTGCGCCGTGAACAGTGCCTGATCGAATGCGCGAGCCAGCCGTTCGGCCGCTTCGCGCTCCTGGGCGACCCCGGCCAACAGGCGGTCCAGTTCCGCATCGGCCTTGGTCAGCTGCGTGAACGCGCCGAGCGGGTCGGCCGAACCCGTGGCCTGCGCAGTTTCAACCGCGGTCGTGGCTGCTGCGCGTGCCGTCGTGAGGTCGCCGGCGTGCGGGAGGTTGCCCTGCCGAAGCTGCGCATCGGCGGCGGCGATGCCGTTGCGGATGTCCGCGATCGCGGCCGGCAGCATCGCGGCGGCCCGTTTGATGTCGCTTTCGGCGGAGTCCACGGCGTCCAGCAGCGACCTCGCCTGCGCCAGCGCCGCCTCCACCGCCCGCACGGTGTCCACCAGTTCGGCCTGCCGGCCGGCGACCGGGCGGGCCGTCAATTCGCGCGCGCGGGTGATGTTCCCGTCGGCGAAGGTAAGTCGCTGCTGCGCCTCGCTCACATTGCCGGACACCGAAGCCAAAGCCGCGCTGTCGAATTCGTCACGCAGAGCTGCCAGCTTCTGTTCCGACGGCGCGATCCGTGCGGTGAGGTCCACGACGTGCTGAGTCAGCCTGTCCAGTTTGGCCGGCGCGTTGATCACGAGATCGCGCAACTGGTCGAACGCCGCCTTCTGGTTGTCCAGCTCACGGTCGGCGGTGGCGGCGGACACGATGACGCGGGTCAACAAGGCCCGTCGCTGTGCCGGTGTCTCCGGAATTGCGTCGTCGAGCTGCTGACGGACCGTGAAGGCTTGCGCCAGCGCAGCTTTCGCGTTGTTGACCGCGCGGGTGAACGGCTCGGTTCGTGCGGCACCGAACTCCTCGACGGCCAGCGCCAATTCGTTCTCGCTGCTGCGGACGGCGTTGTCCACCTCCACGACCTTCTCGCGGGAAAGATCGTCGAGCGCGTCCACCGAGACCGACGCCAGCGCGTTCGGGTTCGTCGCATCCACTCGGCGGGCCGCCGCGAACTCGGCGGCGCGCCTGCGGCGTCGACGCCACTTCATCAATGCCAGCAGCACGGCCAACGCCAGCACGATGAACCCGACCAGGGCGAGCACCGCCGGCCACGGCATCTTCTTCGCCGCGCTCGCGGAGTTCAGCCCGTCGGCGGCGGCCATGGTTGCTTGGGCCCAGTTGCCGTCGCGCAGCGCGGGTTCGATCTGGTTGCGCTGCAGAGTTGCGATCTCGTCGGCGCTGACGTTGTTGACGGTGCCGGGGACCAGGAACGCATACGCCCGATCGTCGGTGGCTACGGCCAGCAACGCATCCGCGATGCCCAGATCACTTGTCCGGTAGGTGCTTTGCGCCCAGCTTTGGCCGGTCTGGCCGGAGAAGTCGTCGACGTAGACCACCCACAGCCGGATCTTGCGGTCGGAATACAGCCTGTTGATGGCCGATTGCACCTGGTCTTCCTCGTCGGCGGTCAGTGCGCCGGCCTTGTCGGTGACGTAGGTGGCCAGCCGGAACGGCGGGTCGGCCTCAGCAGAGGGCGCGACGAGCAGGGCGATTGCGAGAACCGCCAGGAGGCCGAGCACACGGGTGACACAGCGCATGCTCGCCAATGTAGTGGGACGGGCTGGCAGACTGTGCCAAGGTGACCGCGAATCAGCATGGCTATGGCGTGCACGACCGCGAGCGGATGGTGGTCGAGTCTCCGAAGACCGCTGCACTGACGGGAACGGCTCCCGAGCACCGCACCGACTTCGCCCGTGACCGCGCCCGCGTGCTGCACAGCGCCGCGCTGCGGCGACTGGCCGACAAGACGCAGGTAGTGGGGCCGCGGGAGAGCGACACGCCGCGCACCCGGCTGACGCATTCGCTCGAGGTCGCCCAAATCGGCCGCGGCATGGCGGTGGGTCTCGGCTGCGACCCAGACCTGGTGGACCTGGCCGGGCTCGCCCACGACATCGGCCATCCGCCCTACGGGCACAACGGTGAGAGGGCCCTCGACGAGCTGGCTGCCGCCTACGGCGGCTTCGAGGGCAATGCCCAGAACCTGCGGATTCTCAGCCGTCTCGAACCCAAAACCCTTGACGCACAAGGCCAGAGCGCCGGGCTCAACCTCACCCGCGCCGCACTCGACGCGGTCACCAAGTATCCGTGGCTGCGGCAGGCCGGGCGGGCCAAGTTCGGGGCGTACGCCGAGGACGCCGACGTGTTCGCCTGGTTGCGCGACGGTGCGCCCGCCGACCGGCCGTGCCTGGAGGCCCAGGTGATGGACTGGGCGGACGACGTGGCCTACTCGGTGCACGACGTCGAGGACGGGGTGGTCTCCGGGCGCATCGACCTGCGGGTGCTGGCCGACGACGACGCGGCCGCGGCGCTGGGCCGGCTCGGTGAGCAGAGCAGCGGGC
>JBAPQQ010000720.1:0-7341 GCA_049280695.1 Mycobacterium sp. | reverse complement strand
CATCTCCGCCTCGTACGTGTAGCTGAGGTTGGTGAGTTCCAGCCGGGCCTCGGTGACGGGAGGCCGGTCGGTGTAAGGCAGTTGCTGTTCGTCGTTTCCGCATTGCATGGACAGATTCATCGCCCGGATCTTCGCCAGCGCGATGTCACCGTGCAGCAGGTCGGGGATGCGCTGCATGAAACTCTGCATCGGCATCGCGAGGAAGATCGTGACGAGGATGTAGGTGACCATGACCTCGCGGGGCAGTTCCAGCGCCCGGGCCAGCACGAACAACACGGCGGCCATGGTGACGAGTTGAAGTATCCGCCCATATCCGTGTGCGAGCGAAAACCGCGAGCCGGCAGCGACATTCTGGTCGCGAAGGTCGCCGGCCGCGCCGAGCAGGTGGCGATCCATGAAGTCTTGACGCCGGCCCCGGTGCAGCTTGAGCTCCTTGATGCCGACGAGTGCCGACTGGAAGGACCGCAGCAGTGCGTCCTCGTTCTCGCGGGCCTCACGGTAGAGGCGACGCACCCGCCGCAAGAACGCCTCCACGCCGAGGATGCTCAGCGCGGTCCCGGTCGCCATGATCGCGAAGATCGGGCCCGAGACCAGCGCCAGAACCACGAAGCAGCCAAGAATGGTCACCGCGTCGACGCAGATGTTCGGCAGGGCCGTCACCGCAAGCGACAGCGACCGCACGTCCTCGGTCAGGGCTGCGAGCAGCCGGTGCGCCCCCAGCCGTTCCAGCTGTTCCAGCGGCGCGGAGACCACCCCCGAACTCAGTTGCGCCCGTAGCTGATAGATCGCGTCCTGGGTCAGGCGGATCAGCAGAAGCTGCGAGAGCATGCTGCTGGCCAGGGCTACCGACGCCGTCACGGCAAAGCGCTGCCAGGTGGTGCCGTGATGGGTCTCGGGTGACAACACACTGCCGATCAGGGTCAGCAGGTAGGTGTTGGCCACCCCGCTGACCAAGCCGGCGGCGAACACCGCCACGATCCGCGTCGGCGAGATCGTGAACAAGAGTCTGATGAGTTGCATAGTCGCTGTGCCCTTTGTTGTCAGTCGCGATCAGCCGCGAACGATGTCGAACACCAGTCCTTCGACGGCGACGCCGGGCGCGAACGAGAATGCCACCCCCGTCGAGATGGCCTTGCCCGAGTTCTGCTGAGCCACCATCGATTCCAGCACGAAGAGCAACGACACGCTCAGCATGTTGCCGAACCGGGCCAGGATGTCCCAGCTCGGCGCCGCCGCATGCGCGGCGATCCCCAGCGAGCGCACCGACTGCTCGATGATCTTGGGCCCACCGGGGTGGATGGCCCACAGTTCGACGTCGGACTTGTGCAGTCCGTTGTCGGCCAGCACCTCGGTAATCACCGGGTCGACATTCGAATAGATGTAGCCCGGAAGGTTTTCCGACAGCTCGCAGGTGATTCCGTCATGGTTGACGCCCAGGACGATGCCGTCTTCGGCCTCGCCGAGCAGCCGGCTGAAACTGTCGCGAATCACTACCTTGCGCGGTGCCAGCGGATGCTTGACCTGGCTGGCGCCGATCACCACCGCCGCGCAGCCGTCCCCGAACAGGCTGGAGATGATCACGTCGTTGACGTCATCGGCGAAAACCGCGTTCACCGAGCACAATTCGATGCACACCACCATGGCTTTCATGTCCGGGTGAGCGCGCACGAAATCCGCTGCCGCGCGGATGCCGTTCATGGCTGCCGCACATCCCATGAAATTGATCACCACCCGCGATACCGACGGCGACAGCCCAAGCTGCTTGACGATCGCCACGTCCACGCCCGGCGCGACGAACCCGGTGCTGGTCACGAACACCAGCAGCCCGATCTTCGTCGATGCGTCCGCAAGACCGGCCAGCGCGCGGCCGGCCACCTCGACGGCCAAGGGCGTCGCGTGCTCGTAGAACAGGTTCATCCGATCCCGCACCGTAGCCAGCTGCCGGCGAAACGCGTCGAACTCGGCATTCATCGGGTCCACTGCCAGCCGCCGGGTCTGGACCCGAGTCTTCTGATATACCCGCGCGATTCGCGCACGCTGTTCCGGATCCTCGACGAACAGCCGGGCGACCCGGTCGGCCGCCTCGCGCTGGTCCACCACCCGGCCCGGCGCGCCGGTCGCGATACTCTCGATCACCGCCACCGTCGTCGGCGGCGCCGGCGGCAGCTGGGTCAGACCCGGAACCACTTTCTCATTCGAAACGACCGTCACGTCAGTCCCCCCTCACACCGAACCGAGTCCTGCGAATCCCCCGGCCACATAGTCAACGCTGGTCTTGAAGGCCGCCGGCGAGAGATGCTCTCGGACGACGCCCCAATTGCGTTCCTCGGCTTGCCGGGACCGGGACAAGAGATACGTCCGGCACAGCTTCGGGAGCCGATCGGTCACGAAACTCTTCGCAGGGAGCCAGGCGACACCGAATTTCGCCGCCTCCTCGCGCAACACGTCCTCGGTGGCAATGTTGGCGAATCCGCTGCGCTGGTAGGGCAGTACATGGTGGACACGGTGCGAACTCAGACCGGCCGACAGGAAGCAGTCGACCCAGCGATTGCCGACCACCTTCAGGTCGTAGGCCTGCTCGACCTGGTGCACGCCCCAGTCCTCGGTGTGGGATGCACCCTCGTCGACTTCCTCCTCGAAGTCGTGGCTGGCGACAATCAGGAAGGTGCTGATCCACAGTGTCACGAAGAACTGCAACGCCCATGCCCAGAAGTCGCCGGCGATCAGGAAGGCGACCATCTCGCCGACGAGGAGCACGCGCACGACGGCCGCCCCGCTGAAGTGTGCAACCGCGTTGCGCCAGTTTCCGTACAGCTCGCTGACGCCCACCTTGCGGGTGATTCTGATGACGTCGACCACCCGGATGGTCATGCCGGTGAGTAGATGCCCCAGCTTGTGAATCGTGTGTACAGGTATCCGGTACAGTCGCGGCAGCCGCATCATCATCGTGAAGACGTTCTTCTTGATGTCGACTTCGCTCTGGGTGTGCGGGTGGTGCAGCAGCGTGTGCCCGTCTGCGACAACCAATCCCAGCGCCTGGTAGTTCAGATCGAACGACGCCGACAGCACCCTGGTCATGCCCTTCTGCGCGCGATGAATCGCGTAATGACCGAACCCGACAAGAGAACTGCGCACCACGAACATCGCGATCACGAAGGCCCACAACGGCATCCAGGCGGGCATGCCCAGCCGCAAACCCTGAACCGCGAAGTAGGAGACGAACAACAGCGCGACGACGATGTCGAAGGCCCTGTCCATCTTCCGGATGCGGGCGGCCATCGCGGGCTGCCGGAGCCGCGGCCTCACCCGGTGCAGCAGATCCGTCTTGTCGTCGAACCGGTACTTCGGGGTGTCGTCCCAGCTGTTGAAGTCTTCTTTGAACAAGAAAGCCGGCGCGTTGTTCTTCGGATGGATGTCGCGAGGTGTCGCGTCACGGTCGAGGGCATACCGCGCCAGGATCTTCTCGATCGCGTCGGGGTTGCGATGGTAGGAGCCGACGATCGAGGTGATGTCGCGGTTCTTCGTTCGCCCGATGAAGAAGGCGCCGCCGGGATGCTTGTCGATCCAGTCGGTCAGGTCGTAGGCCTTGCCCTTGTAGACCCAGACATTCGACAGCGGGGGCGGCCCTCCCGGTGGATGGGGAGGGCGCGGGGCGGGGCCCTCCCGCACTTCGGTGAGGTTGTCGGTCATCTCAGTCCTCGGGTCGGGATCGGATTGTTCGCGATACGCAGTGCTTCTGCGGCCTGCGCCCAAGCCTCGGATCCGGGTCTTGACGGTTTCTCAACGGATTCTTGACGTCATCCACTAGCCCCCCGCTAAAGACGCCGAACCGCGGCGGCGGCCACCGGCAGAACGTCGGTGAGGTGCGCCGGATCGCCTCCACCATCAGGCGAATCCGAACGAGATCGCTTTCGCCGCGCCGCGGGGTTTCACTGAACGACCGCTGTGTCAACAGCTTTGGCGAGGCGTTCGTCTCAACCGTCGCCCCCGGAGATCCGCCAAGGGCGGGGCTGCGGACGGGAACCAGCCCGGGAACGTGCGGCGAGCCTGGTGGCCCCGCACGCCCCGGCTGGTTCCCGATCCGCAGACCACGTGCGCGCCTTACCCCGTGGGGCTGGGGATGTCGACCGGCTTCGCCCAATTCGACAGCGTGACGTCGACCGAGCCCTGGTCCTTGTTGACCACCATCCGCACGAGGTTGGGGCCGGTGCCGGGCGACGGCGCTTCGGACGCGAGCGTCGTGGTGGGCGTCGCCGTTCCCGTCGGGAACACGTCGGCGATCCACAACGTGATCGGAAGCTGTCCACCGCCCTGTCCGAGCGTCGGAACGACCGGATCGATGATCGAGGCGTCGATGGTTCCAGACACCTTCACGGTGGCCACGCCGTTGATCGTCTCGCGGGTCTCCACCTTCGGGTTCTGCACGTTCTTGATGACGTTGGCCAGGCCCAGGTCCTTGTCGAGGATGATGCCCGGGTCGTAGATCTTGTCCGCCGGACCGCGTGCGACGTACTTGCCGTCGGCATCCTTGGTGTAGAACGTCTTGTCCGTGACCAGGAACTGAGTGTCGACGAACGGGTCGTTGGGAGTCGGCCGGAACTTGGCGTCGCCGACCGCGCGGCCGGTGCCCTGCGGCTGGTTGGTGACGTCGGCGTCGACGCTTGACACCGGAAGTTTCGGGAGATTGGTTGCGGTCAAAGCGATGTGGACGGACTGCAGGGTTTGCGTCGTCCTCGCAGCCTCCTCGATGACCTGCGTGCCCTGTGGCTGCTCCGGAGCGCCCGAGGTCGCCGTGGTGGTCGCGCTGGTGGTCGAGGTGGCCGACGCTCCTGTCGTGGTGGTCGACTCGGAGGTTTTGGTGTCAGACCCGCACCCGGTCACTACCGATGCGAAAAGGGCCGCTGCGGCCACTGCCGCGAGCGACCCGGAAAGCGGTGGTCGAAGCGAGAGACGTCGGTGAGAGCGTTGCGCTTGCGGTATCAGGCGATTCATGTAGAGCCTTTGCTGAGTTGGTTCAACCGTGGTGGTGGGCCGCTGGCGCCACCCGTGTAGTACGGCACTCTTGGGCGCCAAGAATCGAGTGGGCCCGTCCGTTTGTCCCGGGTCTTGGTGACTGCATTACCCGCACCCTGGATCACTAGCAACGACGTCCATGCCAGACGCATGCAGCCGCATCTACAGCCTGTTCACCAGATCGCATCGGCCGGAGACTAGCACGCACGTATTACCTCGGAATGGGTTTTGCGCAACGCCCGGCTAGCAATCAAGCTAGCCGCGCTCGATACTCCGAAGAGAGGGATTACCGGGCTTGCCTGAGCTTTCCGCGGTGGCTGTCCCGGTTGCGCTCGAACACGAGCCGCAGTCCTTCCAGGGTGAGGTGACGGTCGTAGTGCTGCACTCTGTGCATGACCGGCAGCAGCAGCGGGGCGATGTGGCCGGTGGCCACCACCGTGACGGCGTCGCCCGCGAACCCGTCCACGTCGTCACGAATCCGCTGCACCAGCCCGTCGACCAGGCCGGCGAACCCGAACACGGCTCCGGCTTGCATGCACTCGACGGTGTTCTTGCCGACGACGCTGCGCGGACGGGTCAGTTCCACGCGGCGCAGCGCTGCCGAGCGGGCGGCGGCTGCATCGGACGACACTTCGACGCCGGGAGCGATTGCGCCACCGAGGAATTCGCCTTTCGCCGACACGACGTCGACGCAGATCGAGGAGCCGAAGTCGACGACGATCGCCGCTGTGCCGTATTTCTGATAGGCGGCAAGGCAGTTCACGATCCTGTCGGCGCCGACCTCCTTCGGGTTGTCCACCAGCAACGGGATGCCCGTCCGCACACCCGGCTCGATCAGCACGTGCGGCACCTGGGGCCAGTATTGGTCGAGCATCTCGCGCAGCTCGTGCAGGACCGACGGAACGGTCGACAGGCCGACCGCGCCGGTGAGATTCTCCGAGTCGTCGCCGATCAATCCGTCGATGGTCATCGCCATCTCGTCGGACGTGGCTTCCGGCTCGGTGCGGATGCGCCAGTGCTGGACCACTTTTGCATGGGAGCCCGATCCGGTTATCAACCCGACCACGGTGTGGGTGTTGCGTACGTCGATTGCGAGCAGCATGGCTATCTCGGCGAGACCAAGTCGAACTGATCGGGTACGAAGGCAGGATCTCCGCCGAGGTCAACCTGCCTGTTGTCGGAGTCGACGAACACGATTCTCGGCTTGTATTCCCGCGCCTGGGCGTCGGACATCGTCCCGTATGCGATCAAGATGACAATGTCGCCGGGATGAACCAGATGTGCCGCCGCCCCGTTGATGCCGATGACCCCGCTGCCGCGTTCGCCGGTGATCGCGTACGTGACGAGCCGCGCGCCGTTGGTTACGTCCACGATCGTCACCTGCTCGCCTTCGAGCAGATCGGCGGCGTCCATCAGGTCGGCGTCGATGGTTACCGACCCGACGTAGTTCAGGTCGGCCTCGGTGACGGTGGCGCGATGGATCTTGGACTTCAGCATGGTGCGAAACATCAGTTCCTCCAAGGCAGTTCATGATGGTCTTGTGCTCCGTCGGCCGATTGGCCTCCGGTGCCGCCGATGTCGATGGCGATGTTGTCGATGAGCCTGGTTCCGCCGAGGCGCGCGGCCACCAGCAGGCGGCCGAGCCCGCTAGACGGCGCGGCTTCCAATGCGGGCCCGCGGATCTCGAGGTAGTCGACGTTGAGCGACGGCACCTCCGCGAGGACCGCGCGGGCGGCATCCAGAGCGGCATCCGCTCCCCCGGGCGCCGCGTACATCCCGGCCAGTAGTGCCGACGAGAGCGCGCCGGCGAGCTCGCGTTCACTGGGCGTGAGGTAGCGGTTGCGTGACGACAGCGCGAGTCCGTCCGCCTCCCGCACCGTCGGCACACCTATCACGCGGACGTCGAGGTTGAGGTCCGCGACCATCTGCCGAACCAGTACGAGCTGCTGGTAGTCCTTCTCCCCGAAGAACACCCGGTCGGGAGCGACGATGTGCAGCAGCTTGGCGACTGCGGTCAGCATGCCGGCGAAATGCGTTGGCCGCGAGACACCTTCGAGCTGTTCGCCGAGCGGTCCGGGGTGAACGGACGTGCGGGGTCCGTCGGGATACATCGCGTCGGCGTTGGGGGCGAACACCACCTCGACGCCCGCGGAGCGCAGCAGATCCAGGTCGGCGTCCAGGGTCCGGGGGTAGTGGCCGAGGTCTTCGCCGGCCCTGAACTGCAGTGGGTTGACGAAGATGGACACCACGACCACCGAACCGGCCACCCGTCTGGCTGTCCGCACCAGCGCGAGATGGCCGTCGTGAAGGGCACCCATCGTCGGCACC
>JBAPQQ010000719.1:0-7306 GCA_049280695.1 Mycobacterium sp. | reverse complement strand
GTGCACGACATCAGACTCCTGGGCGCCCAGGCGGGCCAGCAGTCGCGCGGCGCACACATGGTCGATCCACGGGACCGGCGCGAGCGAGCGGCCGATCTGCTCGGCCACCAACGTCAAGTCCACCAGTGTCGCGCCGTCGCCGCCGCACGACTCGGGCAGCGCCATCGTCGTTGCACCCATCGCGCACAACCGTTCCCAGAGATTCTTGTCGAATCCCGATTCCTCGGCGGCCCACACGGTGTCGATAGGACAGTGCGCCTCGAAGAACTTCCGGTAAGCGGCCTTCAGGGCGTCGTGATCCTCGGTGAGGCTGTAGTCGATCCTGCGCAGCTCGTAGCGGTCCATCTCTCAGTGCTCCCGTCCGAAGAAGAAATCCTGCGCGTTGTCGTAGAGGTAGCTGTCGAGCACATCGGCCGGCAAGTTCAGTGCCAGCGCCTCCGGCACGACGCGACGCATCCGCAGCACCGGCCAGTCCGACGCGAAGATCACCTTGTCGGGCCCGCGTGTGCGCATATAGTGCAGCAGGCTTTCGGGCAGCCGCTTCGGCGACCACGCGGACGTCATCAGGCGCAGGTTGCGGTACTTGATCAGCAGCCGGATCGCGATGTCCCACCACGGGTCAGCGCCGTGCATCATGCACAGCTTGAGCTCCGGAAAGCGCACGCACACCTTGTCCAGGTGGATCGGGTTCTGCACCTCCCCCGGGATCGGCGGACCGGGTATCCCGGTGTTCATACAGAGCGGCAGCTCGAGTTCGGCGCACTTGGCGTACAGCGGGTAGTAGACGGCGTCGGTCGGTGGATACTGTCCGTCGCCCCAGAAGCTGGGCCCCACCGCGGCATAGGCCACCGGCAGGTTGTCGACGATCGCGGTCAACTCCCGCAGGTGCGCGACGGGACGAAGCAGGTTCATTCCACCCATCGCCAGCGCAAACCGGTCTGGTCTTGCCTCGACGAATTTGCGCGCGGTCACCGACGGCTTGGCGAGATTGTCCATCAGGATCGCCTTGCGCACGCCCTGCTCGTCCATCTCGTCGACGAGTTCGGACAACTCGACCGGCGCGAACATCGACTCGGGGCCCTTGAAGTAGTCGTCGCGAACCTTGAGCATCCAGCTCGGCTGCTCTTCGGTCTCGCCGAAGTGCACGTTGACCAGGCAGTCGATCACATTCGTAGTCATGCCACGGTATCCTGTTGCAGCGCTACGCGTTTCGCCCAGCGGTAGTCGGCCTTTCCGTTGCCCAGCCGGCGGACGTGCTCGACGAGGACGAACTGCTTGGGCGCCTTGAACCGCGCCAGTTCCGACGTGCAGTGCGCGCGCAGAGTCTCAGCGTCGGTATCGTCACACAGGGCCACCACGGCCACCAGTTCCTCACCCCAGCGATTGCTTGGCCGTCCGACCACCAGTGCGTCGGCCACGGCGGGGTGCGCACGCAGCACTTCCTCCACCTCCTCGACGAACACCTTCTCGCCGCCGGTGTTGACCACCAGCGAGTCTCGGCCGAAAAGCCGTAGGGTTCCGTTCGTTTCGATACTGGCGCGGTCACCGGAGATCACCACCCGCCGGCCCTGCACCTCCGGGAAGGTCTTGCGGGTCGCGTCCGGATCGTTGAAGTAGCCAAGCGGGATCCGGCCCTCGCGGGCTACCCAGCCCACCTCCTGCTCCCCGGGCTGGAGGAAGTGCGAATAGTCTTCGGACAGCACCAGTCCGCCTTCCCTCAGTTGGAATGTGTCGGTCTGATTGCCGCGCTGGCTGTGGCCGAATCCCATGTTCCCGGTCTCCGAGGAGCCATAGCCGTTGATCAGCGTCAAGTGCGGGATCGCCTCGAGCAGCGCACGCTGATATCTGGGATTCGTCGCTGCTCCGCCGGTTCCGATCGCATAGAGCGAAGTCAGGTCGTAGCTTGCGCGTTGGAGCTCTTGGACCAGCGGTGCCGCGTATGCGTCGCCGACCATCGTCATCAGCCCGACCCTCTCGCGTTCTGCGGTCTCCCACACCGACTGCGGGTCCAGCTTCTTGCTGGTGTCGTACAGGATGACGGCTGTGCCGGCCATGATGGCCGAAAACGCGGTCCACATCCCGGCGGCGTGCATCAGCGGCGAAACCGCGAACCACGGCGAGCCGGCGTTGTTGCGCACCTTGTCGTGGATCTCGTCGACTGCCGCGTGGTCGGCACCGACCATTCCCGACACGTAGATGTCCGACTGCCGCCACAGCACACCCTTGGGCCGGCCGGTGGTGCCGCCGGTGCAGATCATCATCAGGTCGTCCGGTGACGGCGACAGGCCTTGGTCGGCATCCCCTTGCGCCAGCGCGTCTTCCAGCGAGACCGCACCGGGCAGCTCTGCTGCCCCACTACCGTCGTCGATCGAGATCAACAGGCCGGCACCGCCCAGCACGTCGGCGAACTTCGCGCCCAACGACCGGTGGTAGATGACCGCTCGGGGCTGGATGTACCCGAGCAGATCGCCGACCTCCCGCGGGCTGTAGTGGTAGTTGACGTTGACCGGCACGGTGCGCGCCTTGAGGCAACCGATCAACATGTCGGGGTACAGGTCGTTGTGCATTATCAGCGCGACACGGTCCTGACCGCACTCCCAGCGCTCAAGGGTGCTGCGCTCTCGGTGGGCGCCTAGCCCCTTGGCGGCGAGGAAGTTCGCAAGCCGCCGCGTCCTGTCGGCCGCCTCCGCGTACGTGCTCCGCCGATCGCCGCAGATGGTCATCGTGCGGTCCGGAATGACGCCGGCGATGGCGTCGAGCACCGCCCCGATCGTCCACTCGCTCACGCGCCACCTCCGCCGGAGCGAGAGGCGATTCTGCGGCTGCCCGGCATCGAGTCAGCCCTACGCCGCTGTCCCGACCTTGACGCCGAGGAGGTCCAACGCGTTGTCGCGCATCACCTTTCGGATGTCCGCATCGCTGAATCCCGTGAGTTCATCGGTGAACGAGACCGGCGACTCGAGTCCTTCGCCATGCGGCCAGTCCGAACCGAACAGAATCTTGTCGACCCCGATGGTGTCCGCCAGCGCCGAGAGGTCGTCCTCGTAGTACGGTGCGATCCACACATTGGTGCGCAACTGCTCGACCGGATCCTGCGGAAACAGCCGCGGGTGGTTGTTCGCCACCTTCTTCAGTCGCTTGATCAGCCGGTACACGAAGTACGAGCCGTTCTCGATGCTCGTCACTCTGAGCGCGGGGTGGCGGGTGAACACCCCGTGCGCAATCATCGACGCCATCGTGTCGTGGATCGCGCGGTCGTCGACGAGTATCTGGTCCAACGGGTTCGAGCCGCCGAACGCCTCGAACGTCGACTTGCCGCCCCACATCGCCGCCACTTGCAGGTAGCCGCTGTCGCTCAAGTGGAATCCGACGGGCACCCCTGCCTCGGCCAGCCGGGCCCACACGGGGTCATGGGCCGGGTCGCCCAGTGACCGCGGCCTGACCGCCCCCGGCACCGGTGCGGGCCGTACCAGGACGAGCTTGGCGGCGCGCGACAGCACGAATTCGACTTCTTCGACGGCCTTTTCGGGGTCGGCCAGCGAGATGATCGGCGCCGCGATGATCCGGTGGTCGGGCCTGTCGAAGCCCCAGTCCTCGTCGAGCCACAGGTTGAATGCGTGCACCGACGCCATCGTCGCGTCGATGTCGTGCTTGAGCGCTTCCTCCACCCCGCACGCGAATGTCGGGAGCATGAACGCGGTTTCGATGCCCTGGGTGTCCATCACGGTCACGCGGGCGTCGCGGTCGTGGTACTCGGGATGCTCGGCGAGACGCTCGACCTTCATCAGTGACGCCGGGTCGACGCCTTCGGGAATCTCGCCGCGGAACAGCAGATCCAGGCAGCCCGGTACGATGATCGGGTCGAATGTCGGGTTGGGAATGAAGCGGTTGACCCGGTCGCCGATGATCGCCAGCGTGTGCTTGCCGTCCTTGACCATCTGCACACCGCGGCGCTTGAACTTCTTGTCGAGGTGTCGGGTGAACGCGTCCAGCGGTTCGTAATAGTGGTTGTCGACGTCGATGGCTTTGTAGTCCAGCGCCATGTTCCTGTCCTTTCAGTCGTTTCGGGGCGGGAAGTTGGGCGGCCGCTTCTCGAAGAAACTCGTGATGCCTTCGATGAAGTCGGGGCGGAGCATCGACTCGTGCATGAGCTTCTCCGCCACCGCACTCGACTCGAACAGATCGCGCATGGTGTCTGCGTACACCTGTTGCTTGATCACCGCCAGAGAACTCGGCGCGCAATTTGCGGCGATGTCCTCGGCGTAGCCGATCGCACGCGGAAGCAGTTCCTCCGGCGGCAGGACCTCCTTCACCAGCCCGAGCGCCGCCGCTTCGTCGGCGTAGAACACCCGCCCGCTCAACAACAGGTCGAGCGCCGCGCCCCAGCCGACGATGCGCGGGAGGATCCATGAGATCCCGTACTCGGCGATCAGCCCGCGCCGCGCGAACGACGTGGTGAACTTGGCGCCTTCCGCGGCGAACCGGACGTCGCACATCAGGGCCTGGGTCAGGCCGATGCCGGCGCACGGGCCGTTGATCGCCGCGATGACCGGCTTGCCAAGCGTGGCAACGAAATGCGGATGACGTTCTCCGACCAGCTCGTCGACATCCGCGCCGGCGGCGCCGTCGACTTTGGTGTCGGTGATCGTCGACAGGTCACCCATGTCGGCCCCGGCGCAGAAGGCCCGTCCGCTTCCGGTCAGAACCACGGCCCGCACATCGGGGTTTGCTTCTGCCCGGTCGATGCATGACCAGAACGCGCTCGCCAGTCCACCGCCCCAGGCGTTCATGCGCTCGGGCCGGTTCAGCGTCAGCACGGCCACGCCGTTGTCGCGCACCTCGAACAGCACCGGGCCGTCGCCGCTCACCAGGCTGACCTCCTCAGGCGCATCATGTAAGGACATACTGTACACCTATCGGTAGCGCATTCTGCGGCCGCCGGTTCGCCAGCCACGAACCTCCAGCGTGGGGCTTACGGACGCCCGGACAGCGATTTTTCGCCATATCCCCCACGGTCGACGCAGACTTCATCGGCCAATCAGTCCGAAGCGCCGATACGCACCCTCGATCTGCCGTTGCGCTTGATCGGGCAGCTCGGCTTGCGGCGGCCGCGAGTGCGGGAAATCGCCCATCGGCAGCCCGAGCACCGATGCCGCGAACTTGAAAGCTCCGCCCCAGTGGGTGAAGTAGTCGCGGCGGCCCGGGTAGCAGGTGAACCACGACCGGATGTCGACGCCGAACTGGTCCAGGCCGGACTCCACGGCGTAGTCGATCGCCTCGACCAACCTGTCGTTCCAGATCAGCTCCCAGTACTCGGTGAGTACTCGCCGCTGCGGGGTTTCGTAGAGATAGCCGGTGGTGCCCAGCTGGGCGGGCCCGACGACTCCCTCGCGCAACCAACCCGCCCGATACACCGTCGTGTCGCATTCCCAGATCACCAGATCGGGCGCGAGCTCGTGCAGCAGTCGGCTGTTGGCCGGCCGGAACGCGCCCTCCTTCGTGGCGCACACCGCCGGGATCTGCTCGACGATGCGTGCGCTTTCGGCGGCGCCGAGAACGTAGCCCGACGACGGCGAATTGAACATGCCCAGCGCGATGTCCGTGCGATCGCTGATGTAGCGGAAGAACTTCAGCGCGCCCTCCCCGCCGTGCAGCTCCATCATCGGCGTCTGGATGTAGACGATGTCGGCACCCGACTGTTGTGCGTGCTGCGTCAACTCGAGACAGTCCTTGGCAGAGAGCGCCGCGGTGCAGGACTGGATGACCACGTCGGGATTGACGGCACGCGCCTCCTGAACTGCGATCTCCAGCAACCGCTTTCGCTCTGCAATCGTCAACGACCAGAACTCGCCTACCCCGCTCGTCAGCCAGAGCATCGGGTGTCGCAAGTCCTCCACGCAGTAGCGCACGAGCCGGCGGTATGCATCCCAGTCGATGTCGTCGCCGTCGGCTCCCGAGAACGGCGTGTAGAGCGAGTCGCCGATGCCGCGGAGGGCCGTCCGCGCCCAGTCCCTTGCCTCTCGCGCCGTCGCCATCTCAGGTGGAGTCCGATCCGCGGCCGCCACCCATCACCACGGCCGGCACATCCTTCAGTCCGAGATCCATAGTCGTACAGCCTAAATCGCAGTTGCCCCCACCGGCCGGGAATGCGCCTTTCCGGATACGCCCGTCGCTCGGCGGCGCCGACACGGGCCGTACCGAAAGCTTTCCCGATGTTCTACCGGTATCGTTGACGGGTGACGAGTCCGATGGAGGTGTCGACCGTGGCAAGCAAGGCAACCGCCGGCAAGCGCCAGCGGCGCGAACGCGGTTCGATCAATCCTGACGACATCATCGACGGCGCGTTCGCACTTGCCGACGAGGTTTCCATCGACAACCTGAGCATGCCTCTGTTGGGCAAGCATCTCGGCGTGGGCGTGACGAGCATCTACTGGTACTTCCGCAAGAAGGACGACCTCCTCAACGCGATGACCGACCGCGCGCTGGGCAAATTCACCTTCGCGACGCCGTACGTAGAGGCCAGTGACTGGCGAGAGTCGTTGCGAAATCACGCCCGCTCGATGCGCAAGACGTTCTCGAGCAGCCCGATCCTCACCGACCTGATCCTGATCCGGGGCGCCCTCAGCGCGAAGGCGCGCCAACTCGGCGTCGAGCAGATGGAGATGGCGATCCAGACGTTGGTGGAGGCGGGACTCTCACCCGAAGACGCATTCGACACGTACTCCGCGGTGTCGCTTCACGTCCGCGGCACCGTCGTCCTGGAACGCCTTCAGGAGAAGACCCGCGAAATCGACGACGGAGAGGGAACCGGCTTCGAGCCCCGGACCATCGACCCCAAAGCCGCGCCGTTGATTGCGAAGCTGGCCGCGAAGGGCCACCGGC
Source organism: Mycobacterium sp. (assembly GCA_049280695.1). Taxonomy (GTDB): domain Bacteria; phylum Actinomycetota; class Actinomycetes; order Mycobacteriales; family Mycobacteriaceae; genus Mycobacterium. Next base: position 424 of record JBAPQQ010000719.1, on the reverse strand, counting down.
TCGCGGCTGCGGACGAGAAGAACTTCGAGTACGGACTGAACTGCATTCTCGACCATGCCAGTTGGCTGATCGAGCACGGGCGGAAGGCACCGAAGCCGGCGCCGCGCCGCGCGCGCAAGGCAGCTCGGCGCTAAACCTCGATCAGGACGGCGCCACCCTGGCCGCCGCCGGCACACATCGCCGCAACGCCGATCCCGCCGCCGCGGCGGCGCAGCTCGTAGACGAGCGTCGTCACCATGCGGGCGCCGGACGCAGCGATCGGATGGCCCAGACTGCATCCGCTGCCGGAGAAGTTCACGAGATCCTCGTCGAGCCCGTACTCGCGGCACGCCGCGATCGGCACCGACGCGAACGCCTCGTTGATCTCCCACAACGCGACGTCGGCCGATTTCAGCCCGGCGCGGTCCAACACCTTGCCGATCAC
>JBAPQQ010000718.1:0-5534 GCA_049280695.1 Mycobacterium sp. | reverse complement strand
GTCACCGCCGTCACCGCCGACATCGACACGATGCTGGCCTCGATCGGCCCTGCCGGCGACGTCCGCATCGCGATCGGCTCGACCGCCGACGGCGTAGAGGGCTTCCGGCGCAGCCACTTCGACGCCCTGACGACCCAGCAGATGATGGCGCGGCTGCGCTCACCGCAACGGCTCGCGTTCTACGCAGACATCCAGCTGGTCGCGCTGATCACCGCCGACGCCGACCGGGCCGCCGGCTTCGTCAGACACGTACTCGGTGACTTCGAATTCGCCGAGCCCGAGTTGCGCGACACAGTCAGGACATTCATCGGCGAGCAGTGCAACGCGTCGCAGGCCGCAGCCCGCCTCTACATACACCGCAACACCTTGCTGCGCCGGCTGGCACGCGCCGACGAACTCCTGCCACAACCATTGGCCGAATGCACCGTGAACGTCGCCGTGGCGCTCGACGTGCTGCGCTGGTGCGGCCAGCGGATGATCGGCTGACGTGCGGGCCGTCGACGAGGCGGAGGAAGCTAGGCTGGTGCTGCGAATCGACGCCGAATCCAACGGTGAGCACGCCGATGTTGTTGACGCTCAGCGTTCGGTTTCGGAAATAGCCCGTTGCCTCGCGCGGATCGGAGCCTGTGGTGATCTCTCATCCTCCGATGGCCGATGCGGTTCGGATCTTCGGTGTCACGCTGGTCGGGGTCAGCACCTCGACTGCGGTCAAGCTGGCGTTCACCGTCGCACTGGTACTTGTCATCGCCGCGCTTCGTGGCCTCGCGCTCGGCATCAGCCGGCGGCTGCTCGGTGGTGCGGTCGCCGACCCGCGCCGGTTCTGGGCGCGCCAGGGCATCCAATTGGTCGCCGCCGTGATCCTCGTGGTCGGCCTGGTGTCGATCTGGGTCACGCCGTCGACCGACATCACGACGGGCGTCGGACTCATCAGCGCCGGGCTGGCCTTCGCCCTGCAACAAGTGATCCTCTCGCTCGCCGCCTACTTCGTGATCCTGCGTGGCGACACGTTCGGCGTCGGCGATCGCATCACGATGGGCGGGGTGCGCGGTGACGTCATCCGGCTCGGCTTCCTGAAGACCACGATCATGGAAATGGGGCAGCCGCCGTCCGTCGCGGACACCGACCCTGCCGTGTGGGTGAACTCGCGGCAGTACACCGGCCGCATCGTCACCGTCACCAACGGCGTGATCTTCAGAGAGCCGGTGTACAACTACACGCGCGAGTTCCCCTACCTGTGGGAGGAGATTGTGCTGCCCATCGCCTACACCGCCGACCGCGGCCAAGCCGAACGCGTCATGCTCGCGGCGGCACGGGCCCACGCGGTGGTCGACGACTCGGACGCCGTGCAGGCATTGGCCAGGATGCGGGCACGGTTCGCGTTGTCCGATGCCTCGCTCGAGCCGGCGGTCTACTGGCGGATCACGGACAACTGGCTCGAACTCTCGCTTCGCTTCGTCGTCTCCCACCGCGGTGTCCGCGAGGTCAAGGACCGCATGACGCGGGACATCCTGGCGGGGCTGTACGCCGCCGGGATCGGCATTGCTTCGGCGACCCACGACATCGTCGGCAAGCTCACGCTCCATGTCGACGACGAACCCGCACAACGGTGATGCGCCGGCGCGGTCGGAGGGCGCCGTCACAACTGTCTTGGCGCCGGCCCTTGAGCGATGTCGTCGGCCCGGGTTGGATGAGTTGATGCAACTCCCGCAATGGCTGGCCCGGTTCAATCGGCACGTCACCAATCCGATCCAACGGTTGTGGGCGGGCTGGGTTCCCGGATTCGCCATCCTCGAACACATCGGGCGGCGGTCCGGCAAGGTCTACCGCACCCCGCTGAACGTTTTCAGTACCGATGACGGCGTGGCGATCCTGCTGACCTACGGGCCCGACCGGGACTGGCTGAAGAACCTGACATCCGCGGGGAGCGGCCGGATACAGCGCTACGGCAAGTCGTTCGAGGTCACCGACCCACGGGTGATGCCGAAGGCGGTGGCGGCGCCGTCGGTCAAGGGGCTGGCGCGGCCGATCTTCTCCCGACTGCCGTTCGAATACGCAGTGCTGCTGAGAAGGTCGGAACTTTGACGAGTTTCACGCGCCGCAGCGGGTCAGCCGCGTCCGCGAAATCTGCATGAGGGCTTTGGTTTTCGCGGATCCACAGCCATGGTGCAGATTCGGCGCGCGCTATGCGGGAACCACGCGAAGCGCCGCGGGCAGGCTCGGCAGGAAATGGGCGGTGGCGAAGGCGCGGACATCGTCGGCGGTGTCCAACAGCCGGGATGACGGCAGCAGCAGCGCCATCAGCGCGTAGCGCAGGATGGTGTCGGCGAGCTCCTCGACAGCTTGCCGGCCGATCCGCTCGGCGAACCCCGCCGGGAAGATCACCCGCAGCGCGTCGGACATCCGCTCGACGGCGGCGGGGTAATGCCGGTGCGCAAGCTGCAGCGTCAGCTCGGGCTCGTCGGTGATCATCTTGTTCAGCACGCGGTGGCGGCGCAGCTGCATGATCGCCGACGTGAACGCTTCGACGTAGTAATTGCTCTGCGGCCCGGCCTTTTTCAGCTCGTAAGCAATGTCGGCGAACAGCGCGGCGTTCTCACGGTCGATCACGGCGGTGACCAGCTCGTCGCGGTTGGCGAACCGCCGGTAGATCGTCATCCGGCTGACGCCCGCGCGCCGCGCGACGTCGTCGAGCGCCACCCGGCGGAAACCGTGCCGCTCGAATTCGAGGACGGCCGCGTCGAGAATCGCCGTCGTGACCGGATCAGGAGCGGCCATAGCCGGCCTGCGCGAACCTGTTGTAGCGCAACCGCATTGGCAGTCGGTCCCAGAGCCGATTGACGGCCCTTGTCCGGCACAGCGCCGCGAACCGCTGGTATCGGCGCTCCTGCCGGTCGCTCCACGGCAGGCCCAACAGCACCCGCGCACGCGGCGGCAAACCGCCCGTCGTCAGGAAGGCGGCCACCGGATTGAACACGGGAGCCACGATCCGCCACAGCGCGGGCGGCACCCCCTTGGGGCGCGGAAAGCCCTTGGTGACATAGCCGACGCCGTACTTGGCGGTGGGATGCGCGACGACGACTTCGTCGAGCATGGCGTCCCAGTACCGTTCGAACGCGGCGTAGCCGGCGGGCATCGGCCGGTCGCTGACGCCGTAGCGGCGGTACCAGGTCTTGGACTCGAGGTAAATCTGCTCCTTCTCGGCGCGGCTGAGCCGCTTGACGAACGTGTCGGCGAAGTACAGCACCTGTTCGACGAACGTGGCGTGCGCCCAGAAATAGGTATCCGGGTCGAGCGCGTGATAGCGGCCGCCATCGGGCATGTCGCCCCTGATCTGGTGGTGGAAGTCGCGGACCTGCCGGCCGGGATGTTCGTCGTCGGAGCCGTACACGGTGTTGAAGATCGGCGGCAGTGACCGCTTCACGCGGGCCGCGGTGTCGTCGAAGAACACCGAGTGATCGAGAACGCCCTGACCCAGTTCGGCCAGCATGTTCTGCAGCACCGCCGGGCGCGGGCCGATCAAGAACATCCGGTTGTCGCCGAAATACCGCCAGACGAGCGATTGCCGCCCCAGCGGAAGCGCGTCGTCTGCGCCGGGCGTCGTCTGCGCGAGCTCGGTCATCAGATCAGTGTTACAAACTCTGCACTCTGTATCAGCCGACTGTGACCGGGTTCACGAAAGGGCGAGGACCGCGCGCGCAGCGGCTTGACTCAGGCGCAGGACGCGCAGGTCACCGATCGGCGTGCCGCCACCGCGGTTGCACACCATCGCCAGCGCGAGGTCGTGCTCGGGGTCGGCCCACCCGCCGGAGCCACCGAACCCGAAGTGACCGTAGGCGCGCGGCAGCTGCTTGGCGATGATCGGCGTCCGGTGATAGCCGAGGCGCCACTGCATGGTTACCACGACGACGCGGTCGCGCTGGTTGTTCTGGATCGCCGAAGCCTTGCGCACCGTGGCTTCCGACAGGATGCGAACACCGCCCAGCTGGCCGCCACCGGCCAGCATCGCGTACATCGCCGCCAGCGACACCGCGTCGAAGTACCCGTTCATGGCGGGCACGGCGGCGTCGAGCAGACGCGGGTCCACCAACACGTCCTCCATGCCGCGGAACATGGCGGTATTGAGCATCCGGTGCGGGTTGACCGGAGAACCCACGGCGCGCAGACCCCGCGACACCTGGTTCACCGCGAACCGGCCGACCGGAGTACGCAGCTGTTTGAACGCCAGCGGTTTCAGCGGCGCCACCCGGTGCCGCTGCTCGGGCGGGCAGCCGATGTACAGGCCGTCCAGGCCGAGCGGTTCGGCGATCTCAGTCTGCACGAATTTCTGGATCGGGATGCCGGAAATCCGCCGCACCAGCTCGCCGACGAGCCAGCCGAACGTCAGCGCGTGGTAGCCCACCGATGTTCCCGGTTCATATGCCGGCTTCGCCCGCGCCAGCGCGTCGGTCATGTGGTCCCAGTCCAGGATGTGCGATCCGTGGTCGATGATCGTGCCGAGCCGGTGCAGCCCCGCGGAGTGGCTCAGCACCTGCCGGACGGTGATCTCGCCCTTGCCGTTCTGGGCGAATTCAGGCCAGTAGTGGGCGACGCGCTCGTCGTAGTCCAGGTCACCACGATCGGCAAGCACATGCGCGCACGTCGCCGCGACGCCTTTGGTGGTGGAGAAACACATGGCCAGCGTGTCGCGCTGCCACGGGTCGTCGGTGTCGCGATGGCCGCCCCACAGGTCGACGACGAGCAGGCCCCGATGGTAGACGGCGACCGAAGCGCCGCCGTCGGTGCGTGCGATCTGACCGCTGAAGGCGTCGGCCACTTCAGCGAACGCGTCGTCGTAGCAGCCGGTGATCCGGCCTGTTACCGATGTGAGGTTGTCCACTGGTTCCAGTGTCCGCCATAGCCGGCACTTCGCGACACATTCTCAGAAAAATGTAACGTATTCCCTCAGGAAACGAGCTGCCGCAGAATCACCCAGCGCGCGACCACAAAGCCCAGCACGCCGCTGTACACCGCCTTGACCGTCATCAGCCAGCCCAGCGGCACCGTCGACACCCCGGCGATGTCCAGCAACCACGAAGCCGCCACGGCCGCGGCCGCCGCGACGGCGCCGAAGATCAGCCCGAGCAGCCATGCCCGTCCGGTCATCCGGGCCAGCCACCCAGGCGCCGACGGGTTGACCAGCCCGGCCACTGTTGCCTGCACCCGCACGTAGGAGTTGGTCGAGACAGCGGCCACGGTCAGTCGTGCCGGTTCGCAGCGATGCCCTGCAGCTTACGCAGAACTGTCGCGTGTCACCGACATTCGCGTTCGACGCCACCGGGCGACACCGACGACCACCAGCACGCCCGCGAGCGTTCCCAGCGCCATGGCAAGCACCAGCAGCGGCGGATAGTACGTCACGGAGTGCGTGGTGGGCTCGCCGTCGGCGACCGGCGGAACGGTCACCGTGGACCGCGCCGTCTGCCAGCCGGCGACGCACCCCACGGGGGCGGCAACGGCCAGCAACAGCTCCAGGGCGGCGCGCCTCACGGCGTGGC
>JBAPQQ010000717.1:0-1585 GCA_049280695.1 Mycobacterium sp. | reverse complement strand
GGTCCCCGGCTGCAGGGGCAGATCCTGCCCGGCGGCGGCGACTGGCTGCTCGTCGGCAGCGATCAGGTGGGCCGCATCGACGTCCGCGCCACCATCCGCACCCACGATGGCGGCCTCATCCACTTCGAGACCCGCGGCATCGTCAAGATCCCGACCGACGGGATGCAACGTCTGGCCGCCGGCGAGATGCTGCCGTTTCACGAGACCTATGTGCGCACCACACCGAAGTTCGAGACAGCCGACGAGCGCTACGGCTGGCTCAGCGAGCTCGTCGCGGTCGGCTACAACATCCTTTCCCCGAACCACATCGACTACCGCATCTACAGAATCTTGTGACCATGCCCGAAGGCGAATTGCCATGAGGTTGAACCAAGCTCGTGTCGCGCACCGGTCGAACTGGGTGGTCCGGCGCTACCCGCGCGTTCAGCGCGCGATAGCACGGCTTCACGCCCGGCTCTACGTGCACAGCGGCGGCCGCTTCCTGCCCCGCTGGTTCGGCGGCGCGCCGGTCATGGTGCTGGAGACCGTCGGCCGCCGCAGCGGCCGCGAGCGCGCCACGCCACTTCTGTACTTGCGCGATGCCGACGCCTCCGTCGTCCTCGCCGCCAACGCGGGCGCGGCCCGAACCCCGGCGTGGTGGCTGAACCTCCAAGCCGCCGGCGAAGGCGAGGTCCACATCGGACGCCGCCGGCTTCCGATCAAGCCCCGCCTCCTCGGGGGCCGCGAACGAGATCGCTTGTGGCAACGCTATGTTCAGATGTATCCCCAAGCAGAGCTCTATACGCGCTTCACCGACCGCGGGTTCCCGCTGGTCGCGCTGGAGCCGGCGTAATGAGTGCTGGCTATCGTGAGTCCGTGGCACCACGCAGCACCAGACGAACACAGGCTGAGCGGCGTGAGGCGACCGTCACCGCCCTCGTCGAGACCGCACGAGAGCTCTTCGCCCGGGACGGTTTCACCGCGACATCGCTCGACGCGGTCGCCGCGAAGGTGAACGTCACCAAGGGCGCCGTCTACCACCACTTCGACAGCAAGCAGCAACTGTTCGAAGCCGGTTTCGCCGGCGAGGTCGCACGCCTCGCCAGCCTGCTGCCAACGGTTTTCGCGCGAAAGAGAGATCCCTGGGATGGCTTCGAAGCTGCCTGCCGGGCCTTCCTCGAGGAGTGCCTCGACCCAGCAGTACAGCGCATCGTCCTTCTCGACGCACCCGCGGCGATCGGCTGGGAAACCATGCGCCGCTTGGAAGCACCGCTGTTCGCCATGATGGAGTCAGCGATCACACAAGCGGTCGAAGCGGGCCGGATCGCACGGCGGCCTGCCGGCCCGCTGGCCCACTTCCTGTTCGGCGCACTGTGTGAAATGGCCATGGTCGTCGCCCGCGCGGAGGAGCAGAAGGCGGCCCACCGCCAGGCGGTCACCGAACTCGGTCGTGTGATGGCTGGACTCGCAGCTTCGAAGTGATCAGTTGCGGCGGCACCCGCGTGGTTTCACCGGTAGGCGTCGCTGCGTTTGGCTGCGATGAATACTGTTACTTCCCCTGCCGCATCGTCAATGCTGTACACGATCCGGTACTGGCCAAACCTCA
>JBAPQQ010000716.1:0-1749 GCA_049280695.1 Mycobacterium sp. | reverse complement strand
TTCGGCTGAAACGACGACCCTGGTGCAGAACTCGGCGCGAGGAGGCGCGAGAGCGCGAGGAGGCGCGAGAGCGCGAGGAGAATCGTGGCACTGCCTACTCACTCCGCCTGGTAGCGCGGGAACACCGCCGTCGGCGCGGGCAGCACATTGCCCGGCGCGAGCCTGGTGCCCAGAGCTTCGAACGACCGAGCCTCTGCCGGCTGGCCCAGCAGGTCCAGCAGCTTTCCCGCGGAGTCCGGCATCGCCGGCTGCACCAGCAGCGCCGCGATGCGCACCACTTCCAGCGTGGTGTACAGCACGGTGCCGAACCGCTCGCGGTCGGCAGGGTCCGACGACTTGGCCAGCACCCACGGCTGCTGGGCCGAGAAGTACTTGTTCGCCGCACCCAGCACCAGCCAGATCGCCTCCAGCGCCAAATGCATTGCGGGCACGTCGAAATGCGCACGCACCCGGTCCAGCAGCGCATCGGCGATCGCCAGCAGCGTGCGGTCGTCGTCGTCCGGCGCCACTGGTTCCGGCACCACGCCGTCGAGGTTCTTGGCCACCATCGACAGCGAGCGTTGTGCGAGGTTGCCGAACTCGTTGGCCAGGTCGGTGTTGATGCGGGTGATGATCGCCTCGTCGCTGTAACTGCCGTCCTGGCCGAACGGCACCTCGCGCAGCAGGAAGTACCGCACCTGGTCGACGCCGAAGCGGTCGATCAGCGCGACCGGGTCGACGACGTTGCCCACCGACTTGCTCATCTTCGCGCCGCGGTTGAGCAGGTGGCCGTGCGCGAAAACCCTTCGGGGCAGCTCGATTCCGGCCGACATCAGAAATGCCGGCCAATACACCGTGTGGAAGCGGATGATGTCCTTGCCGATCATGTGCAGATCGGCCGGCCAGAACCGGCGGAACATTTCCGAGGACGTGTCCGGAAAGCCAACGCCGGTGAGGTAGTTCGTCAGTGCGTCCACCCACACGTACATGACGTGGTCGGGGTGGTCGGGCACCGGCACGCCCCAGTCGAACGACGTGCGGGAGATCGACAGGTCGCGCAGCCCTCCCGACACGAAGCTGACGACCTCGTTGCGCCGCACGTCGGGCCCGATGAAATCCGGGTGCGCCCGGTAATGCGCCAGCAGCTTGTCCGCGTACGCCGACAGCCGGAAGAAGTACGTCTGCTCCTCGGTCCAGGTGACCGGTGCACCGCTTTCGAGCGCCACGCGGCTGCCGTCGGGTTCGAGCCGGGTCTCGTCCTCGGACAGATAGCTCTCGTCGCGCACGGAGTACCAGCCCGCGTACGAGCCGAGATAGATGTCCCCGGCGTCGACCATCCGCTGCCAGATGGCCGTGGAGGCCTCCAGGTGGTCGGGATCGGTGGTACGGATGAACCGGTCGAACGAGATGTTCAGCTTCTCTTGCAGGTCTTGAAACCGGTCGGAGTTGCGCCGGGCCAGCTGCGCTGTCGGAACGCCTTCGGCTTGCGCGGCTTCGGCCATCTTCAGTCCGTGCTCGTCGGTGCCGGTGAGGTAGCGCACGTCGAACCCGTCGAGCCGCTTGAAGCGGGCGAGCGCATCGGTGGCGATGTACTCGTAGGCGTGCCCGATGTGCGGCGCGCCGTTGGGATACGTGATCGCCGTCGTGACGTAGTAAGGCCTCATCTCTACGCCAACCTTATGGTGTGGCAGTGAGCCGTTCCCGTCCGGCGCCGCCGCCACCGGAGCCGCTGAGCCCGCTGGTCGACGCACACACGCATCTCGACGCATG
>JBAPQQ010000715.1:0-3193 GCA_049280695.1 Mycobacterium sp. | reverse complement strand
TGGGTTCGAACCGGTTCAGCACCACCGACCAGCTCGTGAAGGCATCGATCGGGGGACACCGGTTGTACGACGCCGTCGAGGTCCTGCTGAAGGGGCCGGAGATCAGCCTCACCGACCACGGCCTGCCGGCCTACCGCGACAAGGACGGCCACCTGCGCGACCACGCGCGGATGCAGTGGTGGAACCCGGACGCGACGACGCTGCACGACCTCGCCGAGATGGCCCGCGACTTGGAAACCGAGGACGGCCGGCGGTACCCGGAAGTCCCCGACATCGAGATGCCGGCCGAAGAACGGTCATGTGTGTACACCGATCAGGTGCCGGTGTTCTACGGGCACTACTGGCGCTGGGGAACGCCGGAGCACCTGCTGGACTGGACCGCGCACACCGCCTGCGTCGACTTCAGCGCTGTGAACGACGGGACGCTGACGGCCTACCGCTGGTCGGGCGAGAGCAACATCCGGCTCGAAAACTACGTACCCCACACCGCCGACGTCGTGGCACAGCACCCGTCGGCCTGACATGCGTGTCAATACTTGCAGAACCGTGAGAATCCGCCCGAAGTTGACTTTCGGGTGCCGCTTGCGGCTAGGGTGAGATCAGGTTGAGTTCCCAGCCTCTCGGGAACGTCGTAGGGCATTGCAGGAGTCACTTCCTCGCCGTGTGGGCTTTGTGACGGACCACCTAATTCACCTGCGATGACCTACGGAATCGATGAAATGACCACATTTGCAGTAGAGCAGTCGGCACCTCCGGGCCGAGACCACGTGGCGTTCGCCACCGATTGGGAGACCACGTCGTCGGTGCGCATCAGCGCAACGGGCGACATCGACGCCACCAACGCCGCCCGATTCGCCGAATACGTCTTGCAGCGCTCCGCCAACTGCCTGCAGTTGGTGATCGACCTGCGCACTATCGACTTCTTCGGCAGCGCCGGGCTCACGGCGCTGTTCACCATCGCCGAGCGTTGTGGCCGCGCCGACGTGGCGTGGGCAGTGATTCCCAGCCGGGCGGTCTCACGCGTGCTCGACATCTGCGACCCGGAGCAGACGCTTCCGCGCGCTACCGGGTAACCGTTCGAGGACTCGCGGCGTCGCTCTTCGGGTCGATCAAAATCTTGGCGTGCGCTTCGGGTTCGGCCAGCGCGTCGAACGCGGCCGTCACGCCGGGCAATCCGACGGTCCCGGTGATCAGCGGTTCGACGTCGACCTTGCCGTCGGCGATCATGTGAAGCGTGTCCCGGAACTCCAGTGGCGTGTAGCCGAGGACGAACCGCAGGTCGATCTCTTTGTTGATCGCCAGACCGGGCCGGATGCGGTCTTCGCTCATGCACACTCCGACCACGACGACCCGTGAGAAAAGCGGTGCGCCCGTGATGATTTCGTCGATGACACCGCTCGCGCCGACGCATTCGAAGATGACCGGACGTTTGGGCGTCGCCGCGCCCAGCGCGTCGGCGGCCCGCCACACGTGCCACCACGGCATCCGCAGTTTCTGCAACTTCTCTATCGTGGAGAACACGAGGTCGAACGCGTCGCCTGCTTTTCGGAGAAGTCCGTACCCGGTGGCCGCCGCGTACGGCGAGTCCTGTCCGGGGTCGACGACGGTGTCGGCGCCGCAAGCAGTCGCCAGCGCGCGCCGGCCGGGCGAGATGTCGCTGGCGATCACGGTGCGCACACCCTGCGCCTTGAGCATGCAGATGACCGCGAGGCCGATCGGCCCGCAGCCGATCACGATCGCGACGTCGCCCTTGCCCACTTCGCCGCGGCGGACGGCGTGCCGGCCGACGGCCATCGGCTCGGTCAGCGCGGCGGCCTCGGCCGACAGCCCGTTCGGGACGGGAAACGCCAGCGCCTGCTCGACGAGAACCTGTTCGGCGTAGGCGCCGGGTGCGGCTACCGAAAACCCGAGCGGGTGCACGTCCTTGCCCCGCCGCAGCAGCGGCATCGCGACCACCGGGGTGCCGGGCCGTGGGCTCATGCGGGTGCCGGGACCGAAATCGATTACCTCGCCGCAGAATTCGTGACCCATGATGATCTGCTGGTTCGGCCGCATGCCGCCGTCGTAGCCGGTTTCGGCCGCCATATCGGCGAGTTCGTCGCTGTGATCGCGGGCGTGCAGGTCCGAGCCGCAGATGCCGCAGCGCAGTACGTCGATCAGCAGCTGGCCGTTGGCTGGAGCCGGCGCCGGGACGTCGACGAGTTCCAGCTTGGCGTTCGTACACATGACCGCTTTCACCTCGCCGAGCCTAGGCTGAGGGGCGAGGAGGCGCTGATGGCCGGGTGGGCGCGAGGCTTGGCTGTGCTGGCGATCGCTGTCGCAGTGCCGACGGTTCCCACTGCGGGCGCCGATCCGGGGGCGACGGAGGTCATCACGGTCGCTGCCGTCGGCGCGAACGGCGAACCGATCAACGGCTATCGGGTGGTGGCTCGGCAGGCGTCGGCGAACCTGTCCGGGTGCCCCGGCCCCTCGCCGGCGGCGACCTCGGGCAACATCTATGCCTGCGCGCCGAGCGAGGCGGCTGCCGGGGTGTGCTGGCCGGCGCCGGCGTCGTTGCTGTGCGCGGTGGATCCGTGGAGTAAGACGCTGCGCCGGTTCTCCTCCCCCGGCGCGCTGCCTGCGACCGATCCGCCGGCGACGCCGATACCGTTCGCGATGGTGCTCAACGACGGCACCCGCTGCATCCTGCCCAACGGCGTCGACTTGGGCGGCCGGGCCGACGGCACGGTGCCGATCTACGGCTGCGGGCAGAACCTCGGGGTGTTGGCTCCTCCGGATTGGAACCCTGCGGATGCGATCGACCGGACACGGCCGCTGTGGGCGGTGTTCGTCGGGCAGCTCGGTCCGCGCGACACGCCGTTCCAGCCGCCGATACGTCACACCGTGACGACGGCGTGGTTCGCGGGCAACGGTTAGGCGCCGGCCCCTTGTCGGTGCCCCGGCCTAGGGTGGCAGACGATGGCATTTCACCTCCACCGTGCCGAGCGCACCGACCTCCTCGCCGACGGGCTCGGCGCCCTCCTGGCTCACCCCCTCGAAGATCCTTTCGCCGAGGAACTCGTCATCGTGCCCGCGAAAGGCGTCGAACGCTGGCTCAGCCAACGCCTCTCCCACATTCTCGGTCGCGACAACGGCGCCGACGGCATTTGCGCCGGCATCGCCTTCCGCAACCCTGGGTCACTCATCGCCGAAC
>JBAPQQ010000714.1:0-1702 GCA_049280695.1 Mycobacterium sp. | reverse complement strand
ATCACCTTCAGCGCCCGCTCCAGCATTCGGCGCAGCCACTTCAGCGGCACCACCCCGTCGACCACGCCGTGCCGCTGCAGGTTCTCGGCGGTCTGGATGCCCTCCGGAAACGGCTCGCCGTAAAGTTGCCGGTACACCCGCGGCCCCAGGAAGCCGATCAGCGCGCCCGGTTCGGCGATGGTCAGGTGACCGAGCGACCCCCACGACGCGAACACGCCGCCGGTGGTCGGGTGCCGCAAGTACACCAGGTATGGCAGGTGGGCCTGCTTGTGCCGTTGCACGGCCGCCGCGATCTTGACCATCTGCACGAACGCGACCGTGCCCTCCTGCATCCGGGTTCCGCCGGAACTCGGCGACGCCAAGAGCGGTAGCCGCTCGCGAGTCGCCCGTTCGACGGCCGTCGTGATCCGTTCGGCCGCCCCAACTCCGATCGAGCCCGCCAAGAAGTCGAACTCGGATGCGACGACGGCGACGCGGCGGCGGTGCACCGTGCCCTCGCCGGTGATCACCGACTCGTCGAGCCCGGTCGCTGCGCGCGCATCGGCCAGATCGCGGGCGTATCCGTCGTCGGGTGCCACGTCCGGGGGCGGGCTGTCCCAGCTGACGAACGAACCGTCGTCGAGCACGGCGTCACGCAGCGCAGCAGCGGGAATCCGGCTCACCGGATGAGGGTAGCCAGCTTTGTGACCCCCGAGCGCGGCTCGACCCCCACCGGCCCCCGATAGGGTAGCCCCATGATCGGTGTCACCCGGGACGGCAACGTCACGACCATTGAGCTGCAGCGGCCGGAGCGGCGCAACGCGCTGAACTCCGAGCTCGTCGACAGTTTGCGACAGGCCATCGAGCAAGCCGTCGCAGACGACATCCGCGCGATCGTGCTGACCGGACAGGGCAGCGTGTTCTGCGCCGGCGCCGATCTGTCCGGGGACGCGTTCGCGCAGGACTACCCCGACCGGTTGATCGCGCTGAACAAGGCGATCGACGAGGCGCCGATGCCGGTGGTCGGCGCCGTCAACGGACCGGCGATCGGCGCGGGTCTGCAGCTGGCGATGATCTGCGATCTGCGTGTGGTGTCACCCGACGCATTCTTCCAGTTTCCCACTGCGAAATACGGCCTGGCGCTTGATAATTGGAGCATCAGGCGGTTGACGTCACTGGCCGGGCATGGGCGCGCCCGCGCGATGCTGCTGACCGCAGAAAGGCTCTCCGCCCACGACGCCCTGCTCACCGGAATGGCCAATCGGATCGGTTCGCTGGCCGACGCGCAGAAGTGGGCCGAGGAGATCGCCGGGCTGGCGCCGCTGGCGTTGCGTCACGCCAAGCGCGTGCTGAACGACGACGGAGCCTACGAAGACCAGTCGCCGGTCCACAAGGAACTGTTCGACAAGGCATGGGCCAGCGAAGACGTGATCGAGGCCCAGGTGGCGCGAATGCAGAAGCGTCCGCCCAACTTCAAAGGCGCCTGAGACGCCATGCTGCGGGGCGCGCTGCGAGTCGGAATCGGGACAGCCACGCTGCTCGGGGGCGGGTGGCTGGTGCGCGCGCTGCACGGCGCCCCGGCGGCGCTGGGTGCGAGCCCGCTGGCCGTCCGCGAGGTAGCCGAGGGGTCGCCGAACTACCGGGACGGCAGGTTCGTCAACGTCGATCGCACCTCGATGATGGAAGTCAACCGTGAAGAGCAGCGGATCCTGCTGCGCGAGAT
>JBAPQQ010000713.1:0-2066 GCA_049280695.1 Mycobacterium sp. | reverse complement strand
CATAGAGGCTTTCTTCGGCACCGAGGATCTTGATCGTGTTCTTGTTCGCGCCGACGGTGCCGTCGGAGCCCACGCCGAAGAACATCGCCCGCACCGTGTCGGGTGATTCGATGTCGAACGCCGGGTCGTAGGAGATGCTCGAGCCGGAAACGTCGTCGTCGATTCCGACGGTGAACCGCGGCCGTGGGTGGTCGCGGGACAGCTCTTCGAACACCCCGGCGACCATCGCCGGAGTGAACTCCTTGGACGAAAGCCCGTACCGGCCACCGGATATCCGCGGCAGCGCAGAGCGTTCGCCGCGGCAGTATGCGTCGGTCAACGCAGCGACGACGTCGAGGTACAGCGGCTCGCCGATGGACCCCGGTTCCTTGGTGCGGTCGAGCACCGCGACGGCGCGGGCGGTGGCCGGCAGGGCCGCCAGCAGCGCTTGGGCAGGGAAGGGGCGGTACAGGCGTATCTGCACCACCCCGACGCGTTCGCCGCGGGCGGTGAGCGCGGCCACCGTCTGCGCCGCGGTCTGCGTGCCGGAGCCCATGATGACCAGTACCCGTTCGGCCTCGGGGTGGCCGGTGTAGTCGACTATGTTCATCCGGCGGCCGGTGCGCTCGCCGAGTGCGGCCAGCATCTCCTGCACGACGGCGGGAACCCGGTCGTAGAACGGGTTCACGGTTTCGCGGGCCTGAAAGTAGGTGTCGGGGTTCTGGGCGGTACCGCGGATGAACGGCCGCTCGGGCGAGAGCCCGCGTGCGCGGTGCTCACGGATCAGTTCCTCGGGGACCAGTGCCCGCAGGTCGTCGTCGGAGAGCGTCTCGATGGTGTTGAGTTCGTGGGAGGTGCGGAAGCCGTCGAAGAAATGCAGGAATGGCACGCGGGTGCGCAGCGTGGTCGCCTGTGCGATCAGTGCCAGGTCATGGGCTTCCTGCACCGACGCCGACGACAGCAGCGCAAATCCCGTCTGGCGCACCGCCATCACGTCCTGGTGGTCGCCGAAGATCGAAAGACCCTGCGCGGCAATCGATCGGGCCGCCACGTGGATGACCGCAGAGGTGAGTTCGCCGGCGATCTTGTACATGTTCGGGATCATCAGCAGCAGGCCCTGCGACGACGTGAACGTGGTCGTCAGCGCACCGGCCTGCAACGAGCCGTGCAGCGCACCCGCCGCGCCGCCCTCGCTCTGCATCTCGACGACCGTGGGCACGGTGCCCCACACGTTGGGCTGGCGGTGGCTCGCCCATTCGTCGGCCAGCTCGGCCATCGGGGACGACGGGGTGATCGGGTAGATGCAGCAGACTTCGTTGAGCCGGTAGGCAACTGACACCGCCGCCTCGTTGCCGTCGATCGTGGTGCGCGTCATCGCTTCTCCGGGAACATCTCGATGGCGTGCACCGGGCACTGGTCGTAGCACGTGCCGCAGCCGGTGCACTTGTCGTAGTCGTAGCGGTAGCGGTGGCCGGGTCCGAGCTTGATGATGGCGTCTTCGGGGCAGGCGCCGAAGCAGCCGTCGCATTCGAAGCAGTTTCCGCACGACAGACACCGGCGCGCCTCGTACGTCGCGGCGGTGGCGTTGAGCCCGCCGACCACTTCTTCGAACCCGGCGACGCGCTCGTCGGGAGGCAACTCGGGCTGCGCGCGGCGGGCGGCGTCGCCGAAGTACCACAGGTGCAACTGGTCGAACGTCGCGACCGGATGCTTGGGCGGCCGGTCGCCGGCGGTTTCGCGCAGCCACGCGTCGATGTAATGCGCGGCCTTCTTTCCGTGGCCCACGCCGACAGTGACGGTGCGCTCGCAGGGCACCATGTCGCCGCCGGCGAACACCCCGGGGTAGCCGGTCATCAGCGTCTCCGATACGCGCACGGACCCGTCGTTGTCGAAGACCACCCCGGGCAGGGTCCGCATGAACGCCGATTCGGTTTCCTGGCCAAGAGCCATGATCACCGTGTCGGCGGCCAGCGTTTCGAACTGTCCTGTGGGCCTGGGTTTGCCGTTGTCGTCCAGTTCCATCACTTCGACTCGCATTTCATGCTGCTCGAACGCGGTGATCGTTCGCAGCCAGTGGATCTGTACGC
>JBAPQQ010000712.1:0-5776 GCA_049280695.1 Mycobacterium sp. | reverse complement strand
CTGATGGAACGCGCGGCGACCACCGGCTTCGCCGCTGCCAACGAACTGCTGCGCGGCTGGGGCGTGGCCGGGCACCCGCTACATACTGTTCCTACGCAGGGCCGCAGCGCACTGCTGCGCCGGCTCGCCCAATCGAGGTGACGCACATGAGATGGCCAAAAGACTTCCCGATCCAGATACTTCCACGCATCGACTGGGCCGCGCAGCAGCCCACCCACCGCGACGCCGAACCGGCGATCATCGACGCTGCACTGGCGCGATCGGCCCGCCGGCCTTCGGGCAACTGGTATGCCTTCGCCGCCAGCAGCAGCGTGCGCGCGAACCGGCCGTTCGGCACGTCGGTCGCCGGCCTCGAGATAGTCGCGTGGCGCGATGACGCCGGCGGACTGCACGTGGGCCCCGGCACCTGCCCGCACCTGGGCGCCGACCTGGCCACCGCGACCATCGAGTGCGGCGCGCTGATCTGTCCGTGGCACGGCCTGCGGCTGTCGGGCAAGCGCGAGTTCGGCTGGAAACCACTGCCCAGCCATGACGACGGTGTGCTGGTGTGGGTGCGCCTGGACCGCGCCGGCGGTGAAGAACCTCTGCCGCAGCCGGTGATTCCGCTGCGCCCCCGTGGTTTTCAGCTGGATGCGGTCACCCGCCTGGTGGGCACTTGCGAGCCGAGCGATGTCATCGCCAACCGTCTCGACCCGTGGCACGGCGCGTGGTTCCATCCCTACTCGTTCACGAGGCTGGAGGTACTCAGCGCCGCGCCGATCGACGCCTCCGACGAAGAGGACCGCTTCCTCGTCGCGGTCACCTTCAAGATGGGCCGGTTCGGCGTGCCGGTGATCGCCGAGTTCCACAGCCCGGAACCGCGCACGATCGTGATGCGGATCGTCGACGGCGAGGGCGCAGGCAGCGTCGTCGAAACCCACGCCACCCCGGTCGGTCCCGGCCCGCGCACCGCGGTCATCGAGGCTGTGATCGCCCACTCGGACCGGTCCGGCTTCGCGCACACGCGCCGTCTCGCACCGCTGATCACCCCGTTCATGCGGTTGGCCGCCACCCGGCTGTGGCGCGACGACTTGGCCTACGCCGAGCGGCGGTATCAGGTCCGTACCCGACGCTGATCTACGCCGACCGACCCACATGCCGAAGAGCTCAAGCTGGAGCCCGCAAGAGCGGAGGCCAGATTCGCGCGACGAGCCAGGCGAAGCCCTTGCTCGCGACCGATGGTCTCGCTACTTGTCCCCGCTCACGACACGCCGCCCTCTGAGGTCGGGAAGGTAGCGCTCGGCAAGTTCGTAGTCGGCGTCATCGTGGACTACTACCAGCCGCTTGATCGCCGCGGTGCCACAAATCAACAGATCGACGACCGACAGGGCACGCACCGCGCCCGCGCCTGCGAGCCGGTGCTGCGCCGAATCAATCCACCGCCAGACGGATTTCGGCACCGGCACGTCGGGGTAGATGTCACGAAGTGTCTGGCTCATCTGATCGAACTCGTCCGCATTCCGCGCCGACCGACGGAACTCGGCTCGTTGCGGTTCGCATGATCCGACGGCCCCGCTGAGCAGCGCGGAATTCCAAGCCTCGGTGAGTTCCGGTTGTCGTTGGAGACGCCAGACCGCGGACGAATCCACCAGAAAGTGAATCAACTACCGACAGCCTTCTCGTCGACCCGCGCGGCGAGCCAGCCCTCGTAGTCCCATCCCTTCGCCTGCTCACGAGAACGGGCCAGCGCCTCGATGCGCCGGAACCGCTCGACGTAATCGCGCATCGCCAGGTTCACGGCTTCCTTCTTGGTGTGGACCCCGGCAATCCGCATAACTTCAGCCAGCGCTGTGTCGTCGAGGTCGATCTGTGTCACCGCCATTAGAGCCCTCCCCTATGTTGGCAATGTATGGCATAAACATACATCGCCAACAAACCGGTGGCGAGGTCATGCAACGGTGATCTCGGCCTTGTCGGGGTAGAACGCGACATGGCCCGCGATGGCGGCGACCGCGTCGTAGGGCTGCTCGTAGGTCCAGATCGCGTCGTCGACGGTCCCGGCGGGCGTAACCACGCTGTAGTAGCCGGCATCGCCCTTGAAGGGGCAATAAGTCGAAGTGTCGCTGCGGCGCAGCATCTCGCGGTTGACATCGGCGAGCGGGATGTATTGCACTGCGGGATAGCTGGCCTCCTGCAGCGTCAGCGCGTTGTCGGTGTCCGCGACGACTTGGCCGCTGACGCGGACGGTGACGTGTCTGCCGGTGGCGGTCACCGTGATCGGATGGCGTGCACTTGGCTCAAGGCGGGGTCGCAGGCTCATAGGTAAGTCAACGCCTTCCTGGCTCTAAGATTTCCACATGAGCCAAACCCAAGCCCCCGCGGCCGGAGCAGATGTGACGATCGACGCCGCCCCGGAGAAGGTGTACGCGCTGGTCACCGACCTGCCCACGCTCGCGTCCCTGGGGGAGGAGATCGTGACGATGGAGTGGCAGAAGGGCAACGCCGTCCAGTCGGGTGCGGTCTTCAAGGGCCACAACCGCAACGGCGGCAAGAAGTGGACGACGACGTGCACGGTGACGGAGGCGCAGCCCGGCCGGGTATTCGCGTTCGACGTCCGCCACACCGTGCTGCCGATCGCGCATTGGCGCTACGACATCGAGCCCACCGACAGCGGCTGCAGGGTCACCGAGCGAACCTGGGACCGGCGGCCGGGTTGGTTCGCGAAGGTGGCCGGGATTGCCACCGGCGTCCACGACCGCAGGGCCGTCAATGAGGAGCACATCCGCGCAACGCTGCAGCGACTCAAGGAGAAGGCCGAAAGCTAGCCTGCTTCGACGAACCCGGGCTTGCGAGGCTAGCGCCCCGCCGAAACTCACGTTATGCAGAGAAACTTCGAGTGGGCAGCTGCATAACGTGAATTTCGGTGAAAGCTCGCGCAGCCGTGACGAACCTAATCCGCCTGTGCCGCTTAGGCTTTCTTGGCCGCCGCCCGCAGGTCCACCCAGAAGCGTGCCGCCGCGCGGATCGAGTCCTCGACTGGCGAAGGCTGCCAACCCAGTTCTCGGACGGCCTTGCCGTGGTCCACCTCCGCCTCGGCCCGCATCAGACTCAGCGATCGCAGCGTCAGCTGCTCCGGCGTATTGCGCAGTCGCGCCTTGAGGCTTCCCATCGCCGCCATCCCGTAGAGCACCGGCACCGACACCGTGCGACTGGGCACCGGCACGCCCGCTTCCTCTGCGGCGATACGGATCATCTCCGCGTTCGTCACCATCTTCTCGGACACGATGTAGCGCTCGCCGTTACGGCCGTGCTGGGCGGCGAGGATCAGCGCACGCGCCGCGTCGTCCACTCCCACCGCCTCCAGCCGGATGCCCTTCATCACGAACGGCATCTTCCCGAATGCCGCGCCCGCCACCATCGCGCCCTGCGGCGTCATGTTCCAGTCGCCGCTGCCGTACGTCGTCGACACGCACATCGCCACTGCCGGTAGGCCGTGCTCGCGGGCGTAGCGCAGCACGAGTTCTTCGGCCTGCAGCCGTGACAACGCGTACGGGCCATCCGACCGGCGCCACCGGAACTGGTCCGCTTCGGTGGCAACCCGGCCCCGGCCTCGGCCGATCGTCACGTAGCTGCTGGTGAACACGAAGCGCTTGAGGTTCGCCGACTTTGCGACCTCGAGGATGTTGCTGGTGCCCTCGACGTTGGTGCGGAACAGGGGCGCCGGGTCGCGCAGCCACGCACGGGTGTCCACCACGCAGTAGTAGACGACGTCACAGTCCGTCATCGCCTTGCGCAGCACCTCGGTGTCGAACACGTCGCCGTAAAACCGTTGCACCGCAAGGTCGTCGATGCCCACCGTCTTGGCGCCGTCGCGCACCATCACGCGGACCTCGGCCCCGCTTTCCACCAGTTGCCGGGTGACGTGGCTGCCGAGGAACCCGTTGGCGCCGATCACCAGCTTCGGTGCAGAACTCATCCGAATTGCTCCATCCAGCGGGCCGCCTCCTCGGGCAGCGTGCCGAGCGCCTGCGCCCTGCGGCACCACTTCATCGTCGCCTTGACGAACCGCAGCGGGTTGTAGATGTCCTCCTGCCGGCTCCACAACCCGTCACCGGCGTAGGTGATGATCGAGATGTTCGTCGCGCTGATGATCGTGCCGTCGCCGGGGTCGGCCATCGGGTTGTCCAGCTCCATGATGATTCGGCCGGTCGGCTCGTCGACGACGGACCACAGCGTCGGGAACGACGTCATGTGGCTGCCGGGGAACTCCGTCATGGTCTTCCAGATCCAGGCCCGCACCTCGTCGCGGCCCTTCATCGTGCCGGCGGCGTGCTCGATGTATTCGACGTCGGGTGTGTACTGCTGTACCCACGGGTCCCAGTCGCGAGTCTTGGCGGCGCCGGCGACGGTGTGCTCGAACCGCTCGAACGCTTCCGTCAGCTCGCCGCGGGAGAACGCCATGTGACAAAGTTAGAACACGTTCTACCGCAGGGATGAAGCCGGGCGCCAACGCGGTTATAAACGGCGATATGGCCCACAAATACAACAAGAATCCCGCGGCCCTCGAGTCCCTCACACCCGAGCAGTACGAGATCACCCAGAAAAGCGGCACCGAGCGACCGTTCACCGGCGAGTACTGGGACAACCACGAGCCCGGCCTGTACGTCGACGTCGTTTCGGGCGAGCCGCTGTTCGCGTCGGTCGACAAGTTCGAAAGCGGCACCGGCTGGCCCAGCTTCACCAAGCCGGTCGAGACCGGCAATGTCGTCGAGAAACGTGACTTGTCCCATTTGATGATGCGCACCGAGGTGCGTTCGGCCCACGGCGACAGCCACCTCGGCCACGTGTTCAAAGACGGCCCCGCGGACGCCGGTGGCCTGCGCTACTGCATCAACTCGGCGTCGTTGCGATTCGTCCACCGCGACGACCTCGAGAAGGAAGGCTACGGACAGTACGTCGAGTTGTTCACGAAGGAGAACACATGAGCCACAAGAAGGCGATCCTGGCCGGCGGCTGCTTCTGGGGCATGCAGGAACTGATCCGCAAGCAGCCCGGGGTGATCAGCACCCGCGTCGGCTACACCGGCGGCCAGAACAGCAACGCGACGTACCGCAGCCATCCCGGGCACGCCGAGGCCGTCGAGATCACCTACGACCCCGACGCCACCGACTACCGCGCGCTGCTGGAATTCTTCTTTCAGATCCACGACCCCACCACGAAGAACCGCCAGGGCAACGACGTCGGCACCAGCTACCGTTCGGCCATCTTCTACGAAGACGACGACCAGAAACAGGTCGCACTGGACACCATCGCCGACGTCGAGGCGTCGGGGTTGTGGCCGGGCAAGGTGGTCACCGAGGTGACGCCTGCCGGCGAGTTCTGGGAGGCCGAGCCGGAGCATCAGGATTACCTGCAGCGCTACCCCAGCGGCTACACCTGCCACTACGTGAGGCCGGGCTGGAAGCTGCCCAGGCGGGCCGCCACCTCCTGATCGGCTGATCCGTCGACGACGAGTTCGAGATCGCCGGCCTCGACGAACCGCCGGGTGTCGTCGGCGGACAGTTTCCACCGAAGTCCGTCATCCGGCCACCGGCCACCGATCACCCGGAGCACGCCGTCGTCGTCGCACTCCGCGCAGCTGACGGGCAGCTGCGGCGGCACCTGGCGAAAGAAGACGGCAAGGCGCTGCCGGTTCAGGCTCGTGTGCACCGGAATACCGACGGTGGGCAACTCGGTGCCGTCCGGATGGTCGGTGAGCGCCTTACGCACTTCCCGCGAGCCGATCCCGGCGCCGAAC
>JBAPQQ010000711.1:0-2279 GCA_049280695.1 Mycobacterium sp. | reverse complement strand
GTCAGGCGCGCTGGCCGCCGGCGGGCCCAGCACGGTGGTACGGGTGCGCAGGCTTTCCGGGTGCGGCAACAGCCTGATGGTGGCCGTCGGCGCCTATCTGGCCGCCGCAGCCGTTCTCGTGGTGCCGACGATGGCGCTGGCAGTGCCCTGGCTGGCCGAGCTGCAACGCCTCTTCACCGCATAAGCTCGTTGCGCCACAACCGAACACGAAAGGGCCGTCGATGCCTGAAGCAGAGACCACCGGCACCGCGCAGATCGGAGTCACCGGGCTGGCCGTGATGGGCTCCAACATCGCCCGCAACTTCGCGCGACACGGCTACACCGTGGCACTGCACAACCGGTCGATCGCCAAGACCGACGCTCTGCTGGAGCAGCACGGCTCCGACGGCAAGTTCGTGCGCTCCGAGACGGTGGCCGAATTCGTTGCCGCACTGGAGAAGCCGCGCCGCGTACTGATCATGGTCAAGGCCGGTGGGCCCACCGACGCGGTGATCGGCGAACTGGCCGAGGCGATGGAGAAGGGCGACATCATCATCGACGGCGGCAACGCCCTGTACACCGACACCATCCGCCGCGAGAAGGCTCTTGCCCAGCGCGGCCTGCATTTCGTGGGCGCCGGCATCTCCGGAGGCGAAGAGGGCGCGCTGAACGGTCCGTCGATCATGCCGGGCGGCCCCGCCGAGTCGTACAAGTCGCTGGGCCCGCTGCTGGAGGAGATCTCCGCACACGTCGATGGCGTGCCCTGCTGCACGCACATCGGGCCCGACGGCTCGGGCCACTTCGTCAAGATGGTGCACAACGGCATCGAGTACTCGGACATGCAGCTGATCGGCGAGGCCTACCAGCTGCTGCGCGACGGGCTGGGACTGTCGGCCCCGCAGGTCGCCGACGTCTTCGCCGAGTGGAACGACGGCGACCTGGACAGCTACCTGATCGAGATCACCGCCGAGGTGCTGCGCCAGACCGACGCCAAGACCGGCAAGCCGCTCGTGGAGATGATCCGCGACGAGGCCGAGCAGAAGGGCACCGGCCGATGGACGGTCAAGTCGGCGCTCGACCTCGGCGTGCCCGTCACCGGCATCGCCGAGGCGGTGTTCGCGCGCGCGCTGTCGGGCTCCGTCGCTCAGCGCACTGCGACCACCGGCCTGGCGTCGGGTGCGCTCGGCGTAAAGCCAAGTGATGCAGCCGAGTTCACCGAGGACGTGCGGCAGGCGCTCTACGCGTCGAAGATCGTCGCGTACGCGCAGGGTTTCAACCAGATACAGGCCGGCAGCGCGGAGTACGACTGGCGCGTCACGCCGGGCGACCTGGCCACGATCTGGCGCGGCGGCTGCATCATCCGGGCGAAGTTCCTCAACCGCATCAAGGAGGCGTTCGACGACGACCCCGAGCTTGCGACGCTGATCGCCGCCCACTACTTCCGTAGCGCCGTCGAGGCGGGCATCGACAGCTGGCGCCGCGTCGTCGTCACCGCCACCCAACTCGGCATTCCGATTCCCGGATTCGCATCCGCGCTGTCGTACTACGACGCGCTGCGCACCGAACAATTGCCGGCCGCACTGACCCAAGCCCAGCGCGACTTCTTCGGCGCGCACACCTATGAGCGCGTCGACACCGAGCGCGGCAAGAAGTTCCACACCCTCTGGAGCGGCGACCGCAGCGAGGTCGAAGCCTAGAGTTCCTTCGGCGAGCAGACGCCAAGTCGCACGTTTCGGGCCTCGGTAATGCGATTCCGCGTCTGCTCGGCGGGAAACTAGGCTGGTGTCGTGCGTTTCCTGGAGGGTCAGCCACCCCCGTACGACCTGACCTATACCGACGTCTTCATCGTCCCGAACCGCTCGGACGTGACGTCGCGGTTCGACGTCGACTTGTCGAGCGTCGACGGCTCGGGCACCACGATCCCCGTCGTCGTCGCCAACATGACCGCGGTCGCGGGCCGCCGGATGGCCGAGACGGTGGCCCGCCGCGGCGGCATCGCCGTGTTGCCGCAGGACCTGCCGATCACCGCTGTGACGCACACCGTCGACTTCGTCAAGAGCCGTGACCTGGTGGCAGACACGCCGGTCACGCTGGAGCCGGACGACTCGGTGTCCGACGCGTGCGCGCTGATCCACAAGCGCGCACACGGGGCCGCGGTGGTGGTGTTCGAAGGGCGCCCGATCGGGCTCGTCACCGACGCGGTGTGCGCCGGCGTCGACCGGTTCACCCGCGTGCGCGACGTGCTGGTGCGCGACTTCGTGACCGCCCCCGCCCACACCGACCCGCGGCAGGTGTTCGAC
>JBAPQQ010000710.1:0-4961 GCA_049280695.1 Mycobacterium sp. | reverse complement strand
AATTCGTGTTGCTCAACATGGACGCGCCACATCACACCCACCTCCGGCACATCATTTCGCGGGCGTTCACGCCGCGGGCGGTCGAGCGGCTGCGGGAAGAGTTGAGCCAGCGAGCGCACAACATCGTCGAGGCCGCCGCGACGGAGGGTTACGGCGACTTCGTCGAGCAGGTGTCGTGCGAGTTGCCGCTGCAGGCGATCGCCGGGTTGATGGGCGTGCCGCAGGAGGACCGGATGAAGCTTTTCCACTGGTCCAACCAGATGGTCGGCGACATGGATCCGGAGTTCGCAGGCAACGACGCGATCACGGCATCCGTCGAACTCATCGGCTACGGCATGCAACTCGCCGCGGAACGGGCCGACAAGCCCGGTGAGGACCTCGTCACCAAGCTCGTCCAGGCTGACGTCGAGGGACATAAGCTCTCCGACGACGAGCTGGGGTTTTTCGTGATCCTGCTCGCGGTCGCGGGCAACGAGACCACCCGCAACTCGATTACCCAGGGCATGATGGCTTTCGCCGACTTCCCCGATCAGTGGGAGCTGTTCAAGCGCGAACGTCCGGCGACCGCCGCAGACGAGATCGTGCGATGGGCCACTCCGGTCACGTCCTTTCAGCGCACTGCGCTCGAAGACACCGAATTGAGCGGCGTGAAAATCGAGAAGGGCCAGCGGGTCGTGATGTTCTACCGGTCGGCGAACTTCGACGAGGACGTCTTCGAGGATCCCTACCGATTCAACATTCTGCGAGATCCCAACCCGCACGTCGGATTCGGCGGCACCGGAGCGCATTACTGCATCGGCGCGAACCTCGCGCGGATGACGATCGACCTGATGTTCAACGCGATCGCCGACCACATGCCCGACCTGACGCCGATTGCCAAGCCCGAGCGTCTACGGTCGGGCTGGCTCAACGGCATCAAGCACTGGCGGGTCGACTACACCGGCGAAGGCGCGCCTGCAGCTACGTGATCAGCCCGTGGCGCAGCGCGTACATGCTCGCGCCGATCCGGTTGGAGACCCCGATCTTGGCGTAGATCCGCTCGACGTGGTTGCGCGCCGTCTTCGGGCTGATGACGAGCGCCGCGGCGATCTGCTTGTCGGATGCGCCCTGCGCCACCAGGTTCAGCACCTCGATCTCCCGCGGAGTCAGGCCGTGCGGGCGCGGCTTGGGCAGTTGGGATTTCAGTCCGGCGGCGTGCAGGACCGCATCGACGGCGACGGGGTCGAGCGCCCCGTCGCGCACCTGTTCTCGCAGCCGTCGAGCCGCCGCGTCCGGGTCGAGTTGGGCGCGGTACGGCCGGGGCTCGCAGCCGGACTGGTAGCACACCGCGGCGGCTAGCACGCGGTCCGGCAGACCCAACGCCGTCTCGCCGAGACCGCGCGGGTATCCGCCGCCGTCCACACGTTCGTGGTGGTTGCCGGCCAATTGCGCCAGCCGACCGAGGCCGGGCACCTGGTCGAGGATCCGCACGGTCAGGTAGGGATGCAGGCGCACCCGCTCGAACTCGGCGGCGGTCAACGGGCCCGCCTTGGACCAGATGTGGTTGGAGATCCCGATGCGGCCGAGGTCATGCACGTGGCCCGCGCGCCTGGTCAGCGCCACCGTCTGGGCATCCAAGCCGACGGCGCCGGCGGCGTCGGCGGCGATTCGGCCGACTGCTCCCGAATGTCCAACGGTGAAAGGACATTTCAGGTCGACGAATTCGCCCAGTGCCGACAGCAGCGAGTCGAGCGACTGCTCGTCCAGCCGTTGATGGCGATCGGGTGCTTCGCGCAGTGCTGCGCTCCACACGTCGCCTGCCGGCGGGCCGGCCAGGATTCGTTCGGCGTCACCGACGAACGCGTCCACCACCTGCGGGTCGAACTGGCCGCCTCGACGCGACCGCGCCATCGCGACCGCCCCCGCGGTGCCGTTGCTACGGTGGTGGACCTCGGCCATGTCGGCCAGTTGCGCGACTCTCATGGCCAGCGGTATCTGATCGGCCTGCGCACCGGCAGGCAGGCCGCCCCCGTCGTAGCGCTCGAACGTGAACGCGAGCGCGGCTTGGACGTCCGCGCCGACGCCGATCCGTTGCGCGAGCAGTCCCGCCGACATGCAGTGCGAGTGGATCAACCGGGACAGGTTTCCCCGCGCGTCGCGCAACAACGTGGCCATGACGGACAGGCGCCGCAGCACCGGCTCACCGCGGGCCACGTTGCGCAGCACGAAGTTCCAGTAGGGCACGCCAGACCAGTCGACCAGGTAGGCGTCGTGCCGTACCGCGATGTCGTCGCCGAACCAGCGCGCGTACTCATGGGAGTCGGCGTGGCACCCGATCCACATGATCAACGTCGCGTAATACGTTGTGTCACGGTCGCTTTGCGGCAACCCCAGCCGGTCGGCAATCCGCGTGGCGATGAGAGCCGAACGAAGCATGTGCTCGGCCGGCTGTCCCAGGCCGAGGTCGATCGCCACCGACAGTGCCGCCAGCAACTCGGCACGGGTCGGTAACCCCGGCGAGCGCCCCGCTGACGCAGTGGCCATCTGCTGATTCTTGCCTACTTGTCGAGCGCGCGGGGGCGCCCACGACGAATGCGTTCACCTGCTGCCGGCATCCCCGCAACTCGAGGGTTCGCGCCGGCGCTTCCCCGATCAGGTCGTCGGCCACACCAGCCGCAGCCAGCAACTCGCCGCCGGCGGCCTTCTGTTGCATCCGTGCCGCGACGTTGACGAAAAAGGCCATCAGCTGGTCGCCGATCAAGTTGTCGATCACCGCGTCATGGCGCAGAGGGTGCGCATCGCGGCGCCGCAGGCGGATGACGAAACACGTGTCGCGCCTTGACCAAAGAGACGTGGCCGTTGATGAGGACCTTGTGCCACGCCGCCTCGACGACTTGGCTGCGCATGGCGGTCATCGCCGGGACGCGCCGGGACGGGACCGCCGATGCAGTACCCACGCCGTCGCTAGCGTGAGCGCTACAGCGAACGAGGCGAGCGCAATCAGGCTGGCGCCGGTACCGCCTTGAAATGTGTTGCCGTAGGCGGACATTGCCGGCAGCGCGGGCGTGTACCGGTCGAGTCCCAGTTCGCGGCCCAATGCCTCGAAGGCGTGCCGATTCGCCAGGCCATAGCTCATCAGGCGACCCGGGGTTGCCATCTGGTCGATAGGCACGATGGCGCCGCCGAACAGGACCTGCGGGAAGCACAGCATCGGCAGGGCGAGCGCGGCCTGTGCGGCGTTGGAGACTGCGGCCGACGCGAGCAGGCCGAGGGCCAGCGCCGAAGTCGCTTCGATCACGATCGTGACGAACAGCAGGGCATACACGCCCCATCCGGCGGCGGGTAGTCGCCCGAGCGCCCGTAGCGCACCCAGGAGCACCGCGCTCACCGCGGCCAGTACCGGAAGCAGCGCTGTGACCTTGGACGCAACATAGGCCCCCACGCCGAGTCCGGCCAGACGTTCCCGGCGGAAGACGGCCATCTCCCCGACGATCTGCAGCAGGCCGTACGTGAGGCCGAAAAAGAAGCCGTCGAACGCGATCCAGAACGCCATCTGGGCCGGGCCGATGTCCGCCGCGGAGCCGCCGTCGAACGCGCCGCGCTTGAACAGCGTGGCCATCATTGCGGTGACCAATACCGGTGAGCCGAGCAGGATAGCCAGAGTCAGCCGGTTGCGGGAAAGGACATCGACATTTCGCCGGGTGAGTAGCCACCACTGCCGAAAGGTGCTGGTGCGCTTGATGTTTCCAGGGACGGCCGCGGTGGGACATGGCAAGGAGGCCGTCCTATTCGGCGCGCCGTGGCGCTGCGCGAACCGCTGCGCCCAGATCTGCGGGGTGTGCTCGACCGACAGCCGGTCGTAGACCTCGGCCAGGTTTTCCACGCCGAAATACCGCCGGGCCTCGGTTGGGCTGCCGGTGAAGGCGAGGTGGCCGTCGCGAGCCAGGAAGACCACCCTGTCGCACTTTTCGATGCCGGCCGGCTCGTGACTCGTGAGGATGACGGTGACGCCCCGCGGAGTGAGCCTGCGCAGCAGGCGCATCACGTCGGCCGCCGTCGACGGATCGAGCCCGGACGTCGGCTCGTCGAGGAAGAACAGGCGTGGCCGGGTCAGTAACTCGACGGCGATGCTGGCCCGCTTGCGCTGGCCGCCGGACAGCGCCCGCACCGGCACATCGGCCCGGTCAGCCAAGTCGAGGTCGCGCATCGTTTCCTCGACCACTCGGTCCGCCTCGGCCGCCGATGTGCCCGCGGGCAACCGCAGCCGCGCCGCGTAGCGCAACGTGCGCCGCAGCGGCATCTCGAGATGGATGATGTCCTCCTGGGGCACATAGCCGATGCGGGTGCCCCGCGTGCCGTCGAGAAGGACTTCTCCCGTGTCGGGTGGCTGCAGGCCGGCGAGGGTTTCCAGCAGCGTGCTCTTTCCTGCTCCGCTGCTGCCGGCGATCGCGACCAACTCGCCGGGTTCCACCGTGAGCGACAGCGGCTGGAGGATCCGGCGATTGCCGACGCGTCGGCTGACGTCGACTGCGTCGACGCGCGCACCGGGCGAGGCTGCGCAGCCGCGAGCCGGGATCGCGTGCTGGCAGGGGGTGGCCGTCGCGGCCTCACGAGGTATTGCTGAAGTGGTCATGAGCCGATGCTCGCTCGGTTGCGCGTATCCGCGCCTGGGGCATTTGCCCCCACTTTTCGGTGCGGCTTACGGTGAAGGCGGCGCTGGCGCAGGGGTCGGGTCGTTGTGCAGGCCCGGGATGTGTCCGGGGCCCCGCGTCAACAGCGGGGGCTCGGCATCCGACACCGGCGACGGCGGCGCGATCACGACCGGTGGCACCGCTTCGGCGACCAGACGGGACGCCGGCTGGGTTGCGGTCGGCGGTTGTCCAGAGGTGGCGGCATCCGGGCCGTTGCTCGAGGTCAGCCGAAGTCCCGCCGCGAACGCGATCGACACGACGAACGCCAGGACGCCGACGGCGAGCATGCCC
>JBAPQQ010000709.1:0-2831 GCA_049280695.1 Mycobacterium sp. | reverse complement strand
ATCTCGCACAGCTCCGGCGAAAGCTCGAGGACGATCCGGCTCGTCCGACGCACCTGCTGACCGAGGCCGGAATGGGCTATCGATTCGTGATAAGTGGGGCTCCAATCGTGGTTGACCTGTTACGTCGAGTCAGGGCCGATGGCGATGCCGTGAAGCCGCCGTTGGCGATCGCCGCAGGTATTAGGTGATACGCGTTGGACAGGGTCGTCTGACCGCGATAGAACGATTCCGGAAAGGGGGCTGGTTCATTCGGTGAATGATGAGCATGTGACCACCAGCGACGATCCGTCTGTAAGAAGGACATCGGACGCCGACGATCCGGCTGCGATCTCGACACCTCTCACGGAGCAGCCGCTAGCGGTAAGAGCGTCGAGCGACGTCGAGCCGGTTGCTTATCGGCCGGAGTACAAGAAGAAGCGCGGGGAGCTGCGCATCTACCTCGGCGCAGCGCCCGGCGTGGGCAAGACGTATGCGATGTTGGGCGAAGCTCATCGCCGGGTGGAACGGGGCACGGACGTGGTGGCCGCGGTGGTGGAATCACACGGACGCAAGAAAACCGCGGAGTTGCTCGAGGGAATCGAAAGTGTCCCGCCCAAGTACATCGAGTATCGCGGCACCAAGTTCCCGGAACTCGACGTCGACGCAGTGTTGCGGCGCAATCCCCAAGTGGTCTTGGTCGACGAGCTCGCCCATACCAATACTCCGGGTAGCAGAAACCCCAAACGCTGGCAGGACGTCGAGGAACTGCTCGCCGCCGGTATCACGGTGATCTCAACAGTCAATGTTCAGCACCTGGAAAGCCTCAACGACGTTGTCGCACAGATCACCGGGATCGAGCAGCACGAGAAGGTTCCCGACGAGATCGTCCGTGCAGCCGAGCAGATCGAGTTGGTCGATATCACCCCGGAAGCATTGCGGCGCAGGCTTGCTCACGGGAACGTGTATGCCGCGGAGCGAGTGGATGCCGCGCTCTCCAACTACTTCCGCACCGGGAATCTAACTGCGCTGCGCGAACTCGCACTGCTGTGGCTGGCCGACCAAGTCGACGCGGCCTTGGAAAAGTATCGCGCCGACAAGCACATCACCACAACTTGGGAGGCGCGTGAGCGGGTTGTGGTCGCCGTAACGGGCGGCCCGGAGTCCGAGACCCTGGTGCGGCGGGCATTCCGGATCGCGTCGAAGTCAAGCGCCGAGCTGATGGTAGTGCACGTAGTCCGCGGTGACGGCCTATCTGGGGTGTCCGCCCCGCAGATGGGTAAGGTCCGCCAGCTGGCGGCGAGCCTGGGTGCGACGGTACACACGGTCGTCGGTGACGATCTGCCCACTGCGCTTTTGGATTTCGCTCGCGAAGTGAACGCCACCCAATTGGTGCTCGGCACCTCGCGGCGGTCACGTTGGGCCAGGATATTCGCTGAGGGCATCGGCGCCGTCGTCGTTCAACAGTCCGGACCGATTGACGTGCACATGGTGACCCATCCTGAAGCCAGTCAAGGCTTCCGGTGGTCACGGATCTGGCCGCAACAGCGCCATCTCGCGTCCTGGCTGGCGGCGATCGTGGTGCCCTCTGTGATCTGTGCGGTGACAGTAGCCTGGCTCGACCGCTTCATGGGCATTGGCGGAAAGAGCGCGTTGTTCTTCGTCGGCGTGTTGGTGGTGGCCTTGCTGGGAGGCGTCGCCCCCGCCGCACTGTCTGCGGTGCTATCGGGGTTGCTGTTGAACTACTTCCTGACCGAACCTCGGCATACGTTCACGGTCGCCGAACCGGATGCGGCGGTCACGATCGTCGTGCTGTTGCTGATGGCCGTCGCTGTGGCCGCATTGGTGGACAACGCTGCCAAGCGCACCCGCGAGGCCAGACGGGCATCGCAGGAGGCCGAGTTGCTGGCATTGTTTGCCGGTTCGGTGTTGCGCGGTGCCGACCTTGAAACGCTGCTCGAGCGCGTACGCGAGACGTATTCCCAACGGGCCGTGAGCATGCTGCGCGTCCGGGACGGCACCGGTGAGGGCGAGATCGTTGCGCGCGTCGGCAAGGATCCCTGCACCGAAGTCGACTCGGCCGATACCTCAATTGATGTCGGAGACAACGAGTTCTGGATGCTTATGGCCGGCCGCAAGCTACCGGCCCGTGACCTGCGCGTGTTTACCGCCGTCGCCAAGCAGGCGGCGGGTTTGGTAAAGCAGCGCGAGTTGGCCGAGGAGGCCAGCAAGGCGGAGGCAATTGAACAGGCCGACGAACTGCGGCGGGCACTATTGTCCGCCGTCAGCCACGACTTGCGTACGCCGCTGGCGGCGGCGAAGGCCGCCGCATCCAGCCTGCGCAGCGGCGACGTCGCCTTCTCACCCGAGGACACTGCCGAACTACTAGCCACGGTTGAGGAGTCAATCGACCAGCTGACCGCTCTCGTCGGCAACCTCCTCGATTCCTCGCGGTTAACTGCGGGCGTGATCCGGCCCGAATTGCGCCAGGTGTATTTGGAGGAGGTCGTTCAGCGCGCCATTGTCGGAATCAGCAGGGGCAATACCGGGTATCGCCGCGCAGGGCTCGACCGGATCAAGGTGGAGGTCGGTGATGCAGTAGCGATGACCGATGCCGGGCTGCTGGAGCGGGTACTCGCCAACCTGCTCGACAACGCGCTGCGGTACGCGCCAGACAGCCCGATCCGGGTGTACGCCGGCCAGGTCGGCGGTCGGGTGCTGCTTAACGTCGCGGACGAAGGACCCGGCATTCCTCGCGGGATGGAGGAGCAGTTGTTCGAGCCGTTTCAGCGGCTCGGTGACAATGACAACACGATCGGCGTCGGACTCGGACTTTCGGTTGCAAAGGGTTTCGT
>JBAPQQ010000708.1:0-3726 GCA_049280695.1 Mycobacterium sp. | reverse complement strand
TGGGCGGGGTTGATCGCTGATGAGCGCTTGCGCGAAGAAGAGACAGGCATGACCGTCTTCGTGTCGCTGGGCCCCAAACCCGAAGAGCCCAGCCACCTTCGGGGCCGCGAAACGTATCCGCAGGAGGTGCACGAGCGGCTGACCGCCGACGCGGCGGAGATCATTGCCCGCTATCCGGTGGCGCGGTCGGCGTTGCTGCCGCTGCTGCATCTGGTGCAGGCCGAAGACGGCTGCCTGACCCCCGCGGGCGTCGAGTTCTGCGCCGGGCCGCTGGGCCTGAGCGGCGCCGAAGTCACCGCAGTCGCAACGTTCTATTCGATGTACCGGCGCGATCCCACCGGTGACTACCTGGTCGGCGTCTGCACCAACACACTGTGCGCGGTGATGGGCGGCGACGCGATCTTCGATGCCGTGCGAGCCCACCTCGACATCGGCAACGACCAGACCACCGGCGACGGGAGGATCACGCTGCAGCACATCGAGTGCAACGCGGCGTGCGACTACGCACCGGTCGTGATGGTCAACTGGGAGTTCTTCGACAACCAGACACCGGAGTCGGCCATCGAACTCGTCGACGCATTGCGCGCCGGACAGTCCGCGACCCCTACGCGGGGCCTGCCGCTGTGCACGTTCCGCGAAACCTCGCGGATGCTGGCGGGTTTCACCGACGGCCGGTCCGACGACGGGCAGGGCGGCGCCGGCGCAGCCACACTGGCCGGCCTGCGCACCGCACGCAAGGAAGGCATGCACGCGCCCGACGGCGAGGACACGAGTGCCTCGGGGCGACAACCGATTCCGGGCGAGTCGCCGGCCGAGAAGGTGGCCGAGAAGCCGGCACCCGCGCCGTCGGCGCACGTGCCGCCCGAACCGGGCACCCAGGAAACCGACCCAGCGCACACGGAGGACGACTGAGATGGCCGGCGGCACACCTCTGACGCCGGTCCTGACCCGGTTCTGGGACGAACCGCAGTCGTGGACGCTGGACACCTACCGCGACAACGACGGCTACCGCGCGCTCGCCACGGCGCTGACGATGCCGCACGACGAGGTCCTGCAGACGATCCGGGACTCCGGGTTGCGCGGGCGCGGCGGCGCAGGGTTCGGAACGGGCATGAAATGGGGTTTCATTCCTCAAGATTCGAGCGCGGCCGGCGCCAAGCCGCACTACCTGGTGGTCAACGCCGACGAGTCCGAGCCGGGCACCTGCAAGGACATCCCGCTGATGTTCATGACTCCGCACTTCCTGGTGGAAGGTGCGATCATCGCCGCATACGCGATCCGCGCCTCGCATGCATTCATCTACGTTCGCGGCGAAGTGGTTCCGGTGCTGCGCCGGTTGCGCACCGCGGTGGCCGAGGCGTACGAGGCCGGCTACATCGGCCGCAACATCCTGGACTCGGGCTTCGATCTGGACATCGTCGTGCACGCCGGGGCCGGTGCATACATCTGCGGTGAGGAGACCGCGCTGCTGGATTCGCTCGAGGGCCGGCGCGGCCAGCCGAGGCTGCGCCCGCCGTTTCCCGCGGTGTCGGGCCTGTACGCCTGCCCGACCGTCGTCAACAATGTCGAGTCGATCGCCAGCGTGCCGCCGATCATGCTCAACGGCGTCGACTGGTTCCGCTCGTTGGGCTCGGAGAAATCGCCCGGTTTCACGCTGTATTCGCTGTCGGGCCATGTGACACGGCCCGGCCAGTACGAGGCGCCGCTGGGCATCACGCTGCGCGAACTGCTCGACTACGCGGGCGGCGTGCGGGCCGGGCACAAGCTGAAGTTCTGGACTCCCGGCGGTTCCTCCACGCCGATCCTGACCGACGAACATCTCGACGTGCCACTGGATTACGAGGGTGTCGGCGCCGCCGGGTCGATGCTGGGCACCAAGGCTTTGCAGATCTTCGACGAAACCACCTGTGTGGTGCGGGCGGTGCGCCGGTGGACCGAATTCTACGAGCACGAGTCCTGCGGCAAGTGCACACCGTGCCGTGAGGGCACGTTCTGGCTGGCGCAGATCTACGAACGGCTGGAGACCGGCCGGGGAACCGACGAGGACATCGAGAAACTGCTCGACATCTCCGACAACATCTTCGGGCGGGCGTTCTGCGCATTGGGTGACGGCGCGGCAATGCCGGTAATCTCGTCGATTCAGTACTTCCGTGACGAGTACGTCGCCCACGTGCAACAGCAGGAGTGCCCGTTCGATCCGCGCGACTCGATGCTCGTCGCACCCGAAGGAGCAGCGGTATGACGGCGACGGCCGATCGCGGCACTGACGTCGAGATGGTGACTTTGACGATCGACGACGTCGAGGTGTCGGTGCCCAAGGGCACGTTGGTGATTCGCGCCGCGGAGCTCGTCGGCATCCAGATTCCCCGCTTCTGCGACCATCCGCTGCTGGACCCGGTCGGCGCATGCCGGCAGTGCCTCGTCGACGTCGAGGGCCAGCGCAAACCGATGGCCTCGTGCACGATTACGGCCACCGACGGCATGGTGGTGCGCACGCAGTTCACGTCGCCGGTTGCCGACAAGGCGCAGCAGGGCATCATGGAGTTCCTGCTGGTCAACCACCCGCTGGACTGCCCGGTGTGCGACAAGGGCGGCGAGTGCCCGCTGCAGAACCAGGCAATGTCCAACGGCCGCGCGGATTCTCGGTTCGAGGGCGTCAAGCGCACGTTCCCCAAGCCGATCAACATCAGCTCGCAGGTTCTGCTGGACCGCGAGCGATGCGTGCTGTGCGCGCGATGCACCCGGTTCTCCGACCAGATCGCCGGCGACCCGTTCATCGAACTGCTGGAGCGCGGGGCGCTGCAGCAGGTCGGCATCTACACCAAAGAGCCGTTCGAATCGTACTTCTCGGGCAACACCGTGCAGATCTGCCCGGTCGGTGCGCTGACGGGCGCGGCGTACCGATTCCGCGCCCGCCCGTTCGACCTGGTGTCGAGCCCGAGCGTGTGCGAGCACTGCGCGTCGGGCTGCGCCCAGCGCACCGACCACCGCCGCGGCGTGGTGCTGCGCAGGCTGGCCGGCGACGACCCACAGGTCAACGAGGAGTGGAACTGCGACAAGGGCCGCTGGGCGTTCACCTACGCCACGCAACCCGACCGCATCACCACCCCGTTGATCCGCGGCGAGGACGGCATCCTGGTGCCTGCGTCGTGGTCGGAGGCGCTGACCGTCGCCGCCAAGGGGCTGTCGGCCGCGTACGGGAACGCTGGGGTGCTGGTGGGTGGGCGCGCGACGCTGGAGGACGCCTATGCCTACAGCAAGTTCTCCCGAGTGGTGCTGGGCACCAACGATATCGACTTCCGCGCCCGCCCACATTCCATCGAAGAGTCCGAGTTCTTGGCGTCTCGCGTCGCGGGGCGGCCGATGCCGGCCACCTACGCAGACCTCGAAGCGGCACCGGTGGTGCTGCTTGTGGGCTTCGAGCCCGAAGAGGAATCGCCGATCGTTTTCCTGCGGTTGCGCAAAGCCGCGCGGAAGCACCGCACGCAGGTGTACTCGATCGCCCCGTTCGCCACCCGCGGGCTCACCAAGATGAACGGGACACTGCTGCAGTCGGTTCCCGGCGGGGAGGCCGCACTGCTGGACGAGTTGAGTGCCGGTGAGTTCGCCGAAATCCTCCGCGCTGCAGGTGCGGTGATCGTCGTCGGCGAACGGCTCGCTACGGCTCCGGGCGCTCTGTCCGCGGCGGCCCGCTTGGCCGAGGGCACCGGCGCGCGCCTGGCATGG
>JBAPQQ010000707.1:0-2078 GCA_049280695.1 Mycobacterium sp. | reverse complement strand
CGTGTTCGTCACCGGCGCCGCGCGCGGGCTCGGTGCCGAAATCGCGCGTCAGGCCTATGCCGGCGGCGCATTCGTGGCGCTGGTGGGCCGTCGCCTCGAGACTCTGCAACGACTCGCCGACACGCTGGGCGAGCGCGCCGCCGCCTTCCAGGCCGACGTCACCGACGCCGAAGCGCTGCAGCAGGCGGCTGACGGCACGGTGGCCGCCTTCGGCGGCATCGACGTGGTCGTCGCAAATGCCGGCATCGCACCGCCGTCCGAGCCCGTCGCCACGATCGACCCGGCCGACTTCGAGCGCACCGTCGATGTGGACCTGCTCGGACAGTGGCGGACCGCACGGGCGACTCTTCCCGCGCTGATCGATCGACGCGGCCACATCGTGTTCGTCGGTTCCATCTACGTGTTCTTCAACGGCGTGCTCGCCGCGCCTTATGCGATGAGCAAGGCCGGTCTCGAGCAGCTCAGCAGGGCGCTGCGGGTGGAACTGGCAGCACACGGCGTGACTGCGGGCATCGCCTATCTCGGCTTCGTCGACACCGACCTGGCCACCGACTCGTTCGCGGACGCCAACGCCGCGAAGATCCGCGACGCAGCACCTGCCTTCTTGACCAAGCCCATTGCGGTGAGCGAGGCGGCTGCGGCAGTGCTGGACGGCGTTTCGCGGCGTGCCGCCCGTGTCCGCGCCCCGGCGTGGGTGACGCCCATGCTGATGATGCGCACCGTCACGACGGCCCTGATGGACGACGTGCTGCTGCACAACCCCGACGTAGCGGCGGCGGTGGCGAATGCGGAATCCTCCCGAGAACCGAAGGCGGGCCCGACATGAAGCAGCTGAGCAGTCTGGACGCGCAGTTCCTCGCGATCGAGGACGGCCGGCGCACCGGGCACGTCGCGGCGCTGGCGGTCCACGACCCGAGCGCCGCGGACGGCGCGGAGCTGACCTGCGCCAGGCTGATGTCGGTGCTCGAGGAGCGGATGCATCTGCTGCCGCCGCTGCGCTGGCGGCTGGTCGAGGTGCCGTTCGGGCTGGACTACCCGTACTGGGTCGACGACGACGACTTCGACCTCACCTACCACGTCCGGGACTCGGCGCTGCCGCCGCCTGGCACGAATCATCAACTGGCAGAACTTGTTTCGCGGCTGCACTCCCGCCAGCTGGACCGCACTCGGCCGTTGTGGGAGATGTACGTGATCAGCGGGCTGCGCAACGGATACGTCGCGGTGTACACCAAGATTCACCACGCGCTCCTCGACGGGGTGTCGGGCGCCGAGATCATGGGATTCCTGCTGGATGCGAGCCCTGACGGACGCCCGCTCCCGCCGGCCGAAGCGGCGGGGCCGCAGGGCCCGCCGGGCACCTTGCAGATGTGGGGCCGGGCTTTGCTGGGCGTCCAGCGCTATCCGTTGCGGGTGTTGCGGTCGCTGCCGGAGGCGCTGCCCAACCTGGAGGAGACGACGTTATCGGCGGTACCGGGGGTGAGTCAGGCCGGACGATTGTTGGGACGACTGCAGCGGGCGGCGCGCCCAGAGAGCCATCCGGTGATCCGCTCACCGCTGCCGGCGCCCAAGACGTCGTTCAACCGGCGGGTGTCGCCGAGCCGGCGGATCGCGTTCGGCAGTCTCGAACTCAAGCGGGTCAAGGGCGTCAAGAACGCGTTCGGGGTGACGGTGAACGACGTGGTGGTGTCGATGGCCGCCGGCGCGGTGCGGCGCTGGCTGCTGGACCACAAGGAGCTGCCCGAACAGCCGCTGGTCGCACAGATTCCGGTGTCGGTGCGCACCGAGCAGCAGGCCGGCACATACGGGAACCACGTGTTGATGATGGCGGCGCCACTGCCCACGCACATCGCCGATCCGGTGGCGCGGCTGAAGGCCACCGCCGCCGGGCTCCTCGTGATGAAGCAACGTTACGGCGCGCTGCCGGCCGACCTGCTGTCCGACGTCAACCACCTGATTCCACCGGCGTTGTTCACCCGTGCCGCACGGGCGACATTCGCGCTGGCGACGTCGTCGGTGGGCCGGCCGACCTGGAACGTCGTGGTGTCGAACATTCCCGGGCCGCAGTTCCCGCTGTATTC
>JBAPQQ010000706.1:0-1570 GCA_049280695.1 Mycobacterium sp. | reverse complement strand
GGTCAGGCCCCAGCG
This sequence comes from Mycobacterium sp., assembly GCA_049280695.1. Lineage (GTDB taxonomy): Bacteria > Actinomycetota > Actinomycetes > Mycobacteriales > Mycobacteriaceae > Mycobacterium. Next base: position 1,555 of record JBAPQQ010000706.1, on the reverse strand, counting down.
GAGGAGATCGCCGCCGTCGTCCGCGAGATCGACGCGCATCGGGGAGCAGCCGCTGGCGGCGGGCCGGAGCGGGCCGACGAACCCAACGACCTCGCCCGCCGGATCAGCGCGGTCGCCGACTTCATGCGCCGCCGGTTCACCGGCGACTACGACGTCGACGAGTTCGGGTTCGACCCGCACTTCAACGACGCACTCGTGATGCCGGTGCTGCGAACGTTCTTCACGTCGTGGTTCCGGGTCGAGGTGACCGGTGTCGAGAACCTGCCGGAGACGGGCGCAGCGCTGGTGGTGGCCAACCACGCCGGTGTGCTGCCGTTCGACGGGCTGATGGCGTCGGTCGCGGTGCACGACAAGCATCCGGCACAGCGCACGTTGCGGTTGCTGGCCGCCGACATGGTGTTCGACAGTCCGCTGATGGGCCAGGCCGCACGCAAGGCCGGTCACACCATGGCCTGCACCGCCGATGCGCACCGGCTGTTGTCCATGGGCGAGCTCACCGCCGTCTTCCCCGAGGGTTACAAGGGTCTGGGCAAGAGGTTCAGGGACCGCTACAAGTTGCAGCGGTTCGGTCGTGGCGGGTTCGTGTCGGCGGCGCTGCGCACCAAGGCGCCGATCATCCCGTGCTCGATCGTCGGGTCGGAGGAGATCTACCCGATGATCGGCGACGTGCGCTTGCTGGCTCGGCTGTTCGGGTTGCCCTACTTCCCGATCACGCCGCTGTTCCCGCTGGCCGGCCCGCTCGGCATGGTCCCGCTGCCGTCGAAGTGGTACATCGAGTTCGGTGAGCCGATCTCGACTGCCGACTACGACGACTCCGCGCCGGAGGATCCGATGGTCACCTTCGAGCTCACCGACCAGGTGCGCGAGACCATCCAACAGACGCTCTACCGGCTACTTGCCAACCGGCGCAGCACTTTCCTCGGCTGACTTCCTTCCGCCGAGCAGACGCGGAATCGCATTACCGAGGCCCGGATCGTGCGATTTGGTGTCTGTTCGCCAGCGGGTTAGGGGGTCTTGCCCAGCGCTTTCGCGATCATCGCGTCCCGGCGCGCGGCGATCGCCGCGACCACCTCGTCCGGCTCGCCCTCGGTCTGCGCCTCGCCGATCACCGTGACGATGCTCGTGAGCACCGGTTTGCCCTCGGCGTCGGTGACCTCGCCGCGGATCTCGGTGACCACCGTGCCGTGCGCCTCGATGACCGAGTCGAGGTACGAGTCGAAGAACAGCTTGTCGCCTGCCAGGATCGGCCGGTGGAATTTGATCTTCTGGTCGCGGTGCAAGACGCGCTCCATGTTGATCGGCACGTCGAACTTGTCGAAGATCTCGAGCTGAACCTTGCGGCCCGCGACGGTGAGGAAGGTCAGCGACGCCACCAGCGCCGGATAGCCGAGCTCTGCGGCGTCCTCCTCGGAGAAATGCGCCGGATGGTCGTCGTACACCGCGCGGGCGAACTCGCGGATCTTCTCCCGGCCCACCGCAAAGTAGTCGGGATAGCGGTAGTGCGTGCCGATGATCTCTTCAGCAATGGCCATAACGGCGCGAGCCTATCAACGGC
>JBAPQQ010000705.1:0-24428 GCA_049280695.1 Mycobacterium sp. | reverse complement strand
CTCCCACAGCGGGTGACCGCGGTCCAGAGGGACGGAGGCGATGCGCCCGCAGACGTCCGACAACTCGGCACGACCGCCGGGCGCCGGCAGCGCGATGCGATGCAGATGCCGGTCGATGTCGAAGCCGTCGTCCTCGACCCACGCCGGGTGGTCCAGGTTCATGCGGTGATCGGCCAACTTCTGCCGAAACTCTGGAATGGCTTGGAGCCGTATGCTCAGGTCGTCGCGAAGCCGCTCGAAGGTGTAGCCGCCGGGCACGGTGGCGCTGTCCACCGCCAGGATCGAGCAGACGTGCAGCGGCTGCGGCGGCGTTTCCAGATACAAGAAGCTGGCGTCCAGTCCGCTGAGCCGTTGCATTGCGTTTGTCCTTCCGCTCATCGGGATGGTCGTTGCCGCCGGCCCAGACGCACTGCCGAGGAGATGTCAGGTTGCAGGCGCCGAATGAAGTGCCACCGCTGCTGCGGCGCTGAGCAGCTGCCTGTGGCGCACATGCCCCGGCGCTACCCCCGCTGGGCGGTACCCTTAGCTGTTCACGCCAGAAATCCACATACCCCCTCCCTGCGGGGAGTATGCGCCTTCTGCCGGACCGCTTCAACGGAGGCGGAGCCGGCGGGCGCCGGACCGGCATCACGCTCCGCGCTCATAGGTGGTAACCCTGGGCGCCGGTGCGCAGGGCGCCCTCAGTTCGCCCCATCGCCGCGCCAAACTCCTGGGCGCCCCCGGCGCGATCGCAGCGGGCCTCCGGATAAGCATTGAAAACGGTTCGGGCTGGTTCCCCGACCACAGATGTGCAGGTGGCCGGCCAATTCGGATTCCACTCCTCTCAGCAGCGTAGAGAGTCTGTGGCGTGCGGCACCTTGGCGCATTGGACTCGCTGCCAGGGCGTGGTGGTGGCGATGAAGTCGTCGACGGTGTTGATGACGGCGTCGGCGGCTTCGACGTGGGGATAGTGTCCGACGCCGGGAAGAACCACTAAACGGCTGCCTGGGAGGGCGTCACGGGCGGCATGAGCGTGGGCGACGGGGATGATCCGGTCGTCGTCACCCCAAATCAACAAGGTGGGAAGCCCCAGTGAGAAATGCAACCGGTTGAAGGCGGTGACCGCCTGGCCACGGTGGTCGACGACCGAGCGCAACGTGCGCAAAAACGCCGCCCTGGCGGGGCGATTCGACAGCGACGAATAGGCACTCCAGGTCTCGGCGGCCCGCGCACTGGGAAGGCCCAACGGCGCCAGCCACGACCACACCCGGTCGCCGAACGCCACGACAGCCGAAGGCGCGATCACGGGAAGCAGTAATTCAGCGCCCGGCGCCGATAACAGTCGCAGCATCCACCCCACTTCCAGACCCAGACCGCCACTGCCGATCAACACAAGCCGTTCGCAATAATCGGGATGCTGATGGACGAACTGCATCGCCACCCCGCCGCCTAGGGACTGACCCGCCAACGTCACCCGGCTGACACCGAGCTCGTCGAGCAGATCACGCAGCCACACTGCGAAAGCGCCGAGCGAATAGTCACCGCGTGGCTTAGCCGACTGCCCGTGCCCGATCAGGTCGGGCGCAATGACCCGATAGCGTTTCGACAGCTGCGGGATCACCGCCCGCCAGGTGTAGGAGCTGCCCGCCATCCCGTGAATCAACAACAGCGCCGGACCTTGGCCGGCCTCTCGGTACGCCACTTGCTCGCCATGCAGATTGAGATACCTGAGATCACTCATGTGCACCCTTTCCGCTCTTACTGGCTAGTAACTTACGCAACCGTAGGTTACCAACTTGCGGCGTCACAGTCCAAGTCACGCCACGGGAGATACCAACAACGTTCCCGCGCCGATGCGGTCGTCTCGTTAAGCACCTTGCGCGACTCATTGATGAAGCAGCCCCGCACCCGTCGCCATACGGCTGATCGAGTCAGCGAACCGTGGCTCAGCGCCTGTGAATAATGCCCGCCTCGCATCGTTCGACGCCTTAATTCGCCCCTTTGCACGGTGCTGCGCGGCGACGCTCAGGGTATGAAGCGTGTCGTGATCGATCGCTTCGGTGATGTGGCGGGAGATTCGCAGGAGCAGCCACGAGTGCCGAGGCGCGCATCGAAGCCGCCGTCCACGACGCGATCAACAAGGGCAAAATCACCGCGGCGCGCCGTAAGCATTGGGTGACGTTGATCGAGGCCGATCCGGCGATGGAGCGCACCCTCGCGGGCATCCCGAACGAGACCGCGGTGCCGATAATCGACTCGGCCACTCGGTGGATCGCCAGCGCCGACGACCTCGCCGAAGGGGAAGTGTCCTTGCTGTCGGTGACGCGGCAGCAACAAGACTGGCGGGCAGCTGGCGGTCAATACGCGGGTGCGGGTTCCGGGCACCAACGCGGAATGCCGAGGCGTCGTCGTTGAGGATTTCGGTGAGATGCAGGCTCTTGGCGTCGATTTCGGCGGACAGCATTTCGCTGACCCGGCCCGCCGGTGGGCGGTCCAGCTCGACAGCGGCGGTTTGGTGTTCCTCGACAGCGACCAACTGGTTCCCGAGTGACGGGGTCCGGTAGAAACATCCCAACCGTTCCGGGCCTGCCGCTGAGGCGGAAGTACCTCGCGATCATGGACTGAAACGACGGATCTCCGGCGAATGACGGTGCGAGTAAATCAGAACCCTCGCCGTCGTTGAACATCCGGCGCATCAAGTCGACATGAGACCGGGTGCGGCCCTCCGCGTCACCCCCGCGGTGGGCAAAGCCGTCAACCACAACCGAAGCACCGATGCGGTCAGGCTTATTTGCCGCGAAGTCGATCGCCAGCATCGGTGCGCTGTCGCCGAGGAGAAATGATGGCCGGTTGAAGCCAGCTACGTCTAGTTGCTACGCAACCCGGAACGCCGTATGAATTAGCCTGCACGGATGCCATCGACGCCCCTGCCCGTGGTGCTGGCCACGCTTGCCCTGCGCCGCCGGCTCAAGCAGCTCGCAGACCTGCTGGTGCCGCCTCAAATCGCGATGCTGGATATCGGCGAGGGCGTCGGCGCCGTCCAGACTGCTGCGACGATCGCCGAACTCGGCATTGCCGACGTGCTAGCCGGCGGGCCGATGACAGCGCCGCAAATCGCCGCCAGGATCAGCTGCGATGAAGAGACCACACATCGCCTGCTGCGCGGCGCGGTCGGTTGCGGACTGTGCACAATGGACCACCGAACCGGCGCGGTGAAGCTGACCCGCATCGGAGCGGTATTGGGTAGCGACCATCCTGCTTCGCTGCGAGCTTGGATGCGCTACAAGGGGTTGCGATCGACCGTCGACGCCTGGGGTGGCCTGACCGCCAGTGTGCGCAGCGGCCAAAGCGCGTTCGCGACCGTGCACGGCATGTCCGTTTGGGAGTGGTTCGCCGCACACCCGGACGAGGGACGAGTCTTCGCTTCGACGATGTGCCAGGCTACCGAGATCAGTGCCCGCGCCATTGCGCGGGCCTATCCGTGGCCGGACGGTGCCGTGGTGTGTGATGTCGGCGGCGGGATCGGCACACTTCTGTCGGTGATCGTGGCCGAGTCGCGCGCACACCTGCGTGGGGTATTGGTTGACAGTGCTGGGATGATCGCCGAGGCGGAACGATTCCTCGCCGAGCGCGGCGTGGCTGACCGCATCGATCGAGTCGAGGGCGACATCTTCCGCGCCATCAACGCCACCGCCGACGTATATGTGCTCAAGGATGTGCTGCACGACTGGGATGACGAACGCTGCGGGAAAATCCTCGCCGCGGTGGCGGCGAGCATGCCTAGTGGCAGCAGGTTGGTGGTGTGCGAATATCTCCAGGACCGTAACCGCCCGAATCCGTTTTCGCCGCTTATGGATTTGCACACGTTGACCCAACGGGATGGCGGACGTCTGCGCTCGGTGGCCGAACTGTCGGCCCTGTTCAACGTTGCCGGACTGCGACTCACTGGCCGGAGGTATTCGGTCGTACCGCACGACCTCATCGAGGCAGAGAAGATCTGACTGAAGGCTGCGAGCCTGGGGTGCCGAGACGAGCACCACGCTGCTCGGGCGAGGGCTCGTGGGTGTCGTTGCTCGACTTCGCGGATGAGACTGCGGGAACTTCGGCTATTAACGGGCGGAAGCGGCGTCAGAGTTCGGTAAGCAGATTCGCGCCGCAATTTCGCCGCCTGTGTGATTTGCTCAAGGGGTCCTTCGTCGGGGGGCCCGGATGGCGACGGGTTGTGTATGCGAGCGGTGATCGGCTCTGTTCCGAGTGCCGACGGCCTCCTTCCGCGTAACATCTGGTGCGCAAGCATGCCCACCGATGTCGCTCGAGGAAGAGGTGGTGCGTGAACGTGCGCGCGCAGGTGTCTCGGATGGATCAGCGGACACGCGATGCTCTCGCGCTGCGCATCAGGTCACGGTTGTCACACGCGGAGTCTCCGGCGGTGGAGCACGACGTCGGCATCGTCGGCGGCGGTGTCGCGGCACTCACCCTTGCGTTGGAGATCCGCCGCGCGCGCCCCGGCACGCGAGTCGTCATCGTCGAGCCCCACGTGCATCCGGTGCCGGAGATCACCCACACGGTAGGAGAGTCCACGGTCGAGGTGTCCGCGCACTACCTGCGCGACCGGCTGGGCCTGGCCGACCACCTGCAGTCGGCTCAGCTACGCAAGATGGGTCTGCGGATGTTCTTCTCCAAAGACGGTAACGGCGACATCGCGCAACGGACCGAACTCGGCAGTTCCCTGTTCGTACCCCAGGTGACCTACCAGATCGACCGCGGCCGACTCGAGAACGAACTCACGCGGCGCTGTCAGGCGGCGGGCATCACCATCGTCGCTGGACGCGTCCGATCCGTCGACTTCGGCGCCGAGCACGGACCGCACACGATCGCGATCCAGCGCGACGACGTGACCACACGCGCCACCGTCAGGTGGGTCATCGATGCGTCGGGCCGGAACAGGATGCTGCCGCGGCAACTGAACCTCAGACAGGCCAACCAACACCACTGCAATGCCGCCTGGTTCCGGGTCGCGACGGAGATCGACGTCGGCCGGTGGAGCGACGACCCGGCGTGGCAGGCGCGGCTTGTCGAGGGCGATCGCGCGATGTCGACCAATCACCTGATGGGGGAGGGTTACTGGGTGTGGCTCATCCGGCTCGCCTCCGGTGCCACCAGCGTCGGTATCGTGGCCGACCCGGACTATCACGCCTTCGATTCGTTCAACACCCTGGACAAGGCGAAGGCGTGGCTGCGCACACACGAGCCGCAGTGCGCGGACGTGCTGGCGGAGCATGACCACCTGATCAAGGACTTCCGGGTCATGAAAAGGTACAGCCACGGCGCGACGAAGGTCTTCGACGGCCGCGAGCGCTGGTGCCTCACCGGAGACGCCGGGATCTTCCTGGATCCGCTGTACTCGTCCGGCCTGGATCTCGTCGCCATTGGCAACGGTCTGATCACCGACATGGTCGTCCGGGAACTCGACGGCGAGGATGTGCACGTCCGATCGCAGATCAGCGACACCCTGTTCCGTTCGTTGACCGACATGTGGCTCGCGGTGTACCAGGACCAGTACACCTTGATGGGCACGCCGACGGTGATGTCGGCCAAGATCATCTGGGATGTCGCCTTTTACTGGGGCTTCATCGGTTTGCTCTACGTCAACGACCGGTTCGTGCGGGTCGCCGACGATCCCGACTTCGTTCCCTATCTCGACGGTCTGATCGAATTGAGTAACCGCGTTCAGCGCTTCTTCCGGGAATGGGCCGCGGTGGAGGACGACGCCTGCGCCGCGACTTTCGTCGATCTGTACGCGCCGCTGAACTTTATGGTGACCCTGCACACCGCGATGATCGAACCAACCCCGAACTTTATGGAGCAGTTCCACGCCAACGCCCGGCTGCTGCGCCAACTCGCGGGTCAACTGATCGACACTGTGCTCACCGAGAAGTCGTCGTTGTTCGTCCACGACGATGTCATGCGCCAAGTGCAGGCGTGGCAGCGGGATTCGCTGCTGCGCGAACTGCGCTCTGGGTACCGTCACGAGCAGCCGAGCAATCCGATCAACGGTGAGTGGATTCCGACCTCCTCGCCCTTGCTCCAGTCGCATTGATCGGCGGACACGGCGTGACGGTGGGCAGTGAACTCGGTAGCCGGGAGCCGTTGGCGATCGTCGGCGTCGGATGCCGATTCCCCGGTGGCGGCGACTCGGCGGACCGCTTCTGGAAACTGCTGCGCACCGAAACCGACGCCACCTCCCTGGTACCCGAAACGCGTTGGAACGCCGCGCGTTACCACGATCCCAACCCGGCGAAGGTCGGCAAGGTCGTTACGCGTCGCGGCGGCTTCCTGCGTGACATCGACCAGTTCGACGCCCAGTTCTTCGGGATCTCCCCCCGCGAGGCGCACTCGCTGGATCCGCAGCAAAGGCTGCTGCTCCATGTGACCTGGGAGGCGCTCGAAGACGCTGGGTTCCCCGCCGACGTCGTCGCGGGGACCGACGTGGGCGTCTTCGTCGGCGGCTTCACCCTCGACTATCAGCTCCTGCAGAATCAGGGCCGCACCAGCCGCTACCGATTCAAGTCCCACTCGGCCACCGGGATGATGATGACGATGCTGGCAAACCGTATCTCGCACGCCTTCGACTTTCGCGGCCCCAGCATGGCGATCGACACTGCATGCTCGAGCTCACTGGTCGCGGTTCACCTTGCTGCGCAAAGCGTCTGGAACGGCGAATGCGAACTTGCGCTGGCCGGGGGCGTCAACGTCATGATCGGCCCCAACACCGCCATCGCCGAATCAAAAAGCGGATTCCTCAGCCCAGAGGGACGGTCGAAAGCCTTCGACGATGCGGCCGACGGCTACGCCCGCGGAGAAGGCGCCGCAGTCGTCATCCTCAAGAGCCTCGAGCGGGCGTTGAGCGACGGTGACAACATCTACGCGCAGATCCTCGGCACGGCGGTCAGCCAGGACGGCCACACCGACGGCATCACGGTGCCCCGTGAAGATGCGCAGGAAGCGGCGATCAGGACGGCCCTTAATCGCGCCGGTGTGCAGCCCGCCGCCGTCGGATACGTCGAGGCACACGGCACGGGAACCCCGGTCGGCGACCCGATCGAGATGCGGGCGCTCGCAAGTGCGCTCACCGCCGAGCGGCCCGCCGCCAGCCCCCTGGTGATCGGATCGGTCAAGACCAACATCGGCCACCTGGAAGCCGGTGCGGGCGTGGCAGGGCTGATCAAGGCAGCTCTGGTGGTCAAGAACGGTTACATCCCCGCGAACCTGCACCTGCGGACCCCGACCCGGTACGTGAGCCTCGACGACCTCAAGATCGAGGTCGCCCGGACGGGACAGCCCTTCCCCGACACCGAGCGGCGCATCGCCGGTGTCAACTCGTTCGGCTTCGGCGGCACCAACGCTCACGTCGTGCTCGCCGAGCCACCTGCCGCGGCAGCCGCCGGCACGTCCGAAGACATTCCGCTGGCGGTCCTGCCGATCTCGGCGCGCAGCGAGGAGGCGCTCGTGGCCACCGCCGGCCGGCTGGCCGACCATCTGGCCGCCCACCCCGAGGTGTCCCTTACCGATCTCGGCTACACGCTGGGCCGTCGGCGTACCCACCTCAACCATCGCCACGCGATGATCGCCGACAGCATCGACGATGCGCGAGAACAACTTGAGGCCCTCGCCGATGGCGGCCAGGTCGCCGCCGGACGCATCAGCGCGGCGCCTCCGCAGCTGGCGTTCGTGTGCAGCGGGATGGGACCTCAGTGGTGGAAGATGTGCCGGGGTCTGCTCGACGTCTTCCCCGAGTTCACCGCAAGTATCACACGCAGCGACCGCGAGCTGTCCCGCTACGCGGACTGGTCGCTGCTCGACGAGCTGCGACGCGATGAGGCGCAGTCCCGCATGGCTGAGACCGAGATCGCGCAGCCCGCCAACTTCGCGATCCAGGTCGCGCTGGCCGAACAACTGGCACACTTCGGTATCCGCCCGGACGCCGTGATCGGCCACAGCGCAGGGGAAGTGGCCGCCCATCATCTCGCCGGACTGCTCACCTTCGAACAAGCTATTCACGTCATCTACCACCGGAGTCGGCTGCAACAACGCACGAGTGGTCAGGGGCGGATGGTGGCGGTCGGCCTGGACGCCGAGTCGCTCATGGCAGCCCTTGACGCGGCAGTGCGCGACGAGTTCGGACATCGAATCTCGTTGGCGGCCATCAACAGCCCGTCGGCGGTGACGATCGCCGGTGACGGCGATGTGCTCGACGACGCCGTCCGGCAGTTGGAGGCGGCCGGGGTCTTCACCCGCTACCTCACGGGAAAGGTCCCCTACCACACCCACCACATGGAGGCCGTCAAGGCGGACCTCTTCGACGCGCTCGAGAGCCTTTCGTCAGAAACGGCTACGCTGCCGCTGTATTCGACGGTCACCGGCGAGCGCCTCGAGCAGTATGCCGCCGGCGCAGCGTACTGGTGGCAGAACACCCGCGCCACCGTGCTCTTCGAGCCGGCAGTCCGGCGCATGCTCGAGGACGGCTACACGCAGTTCGTCGAGCTGAGCCCCCACCCCGTCCTGGCGGCGTCGATCTTCGAAGTCGCCGGCCAGCAACGAGTCTCGGTCACCGCGACCCAGCGACGTCACCACGACGACGCCCGGACGCTGCTGAGCTGCGTCGGTGCGTTACACGACCAGGGCGACGACATCGCCTGGGAAAAACTGCATCCCGACGGCCGTGGACGGCTGTTGACACTGCCCGGATATCCGTGGCAGACCAAGCGGTTCTGGGAGGAGACCCAGGAAGCCGTCGAAACGCTGTTCTACGATCCGGTGCACCCGCTTCTCGGCCAGCCCGTGAACGCCGTCCATCCCACCTGGGAAGCCGAGATCAGTTGCACGCTCAACGCATTCCTCGCCGATCACCGGATCCAGGGCAGCGTCGTACTGCCCGGAGCGGTCTACCTCGAGATGGCGGTGGCAGCTGCCGAAGCGACCTACGGGTCGTCGCACAGCGTCGACAACCTCGTGCTGCACCGCGCCGTCCTGCTCGACGACACCTGCGACCCGATCCTGCGCACCACCCTCAACCAGGACACCGGAACCCTCGAGTTCGCCGCGTTCACCGCCACTGCCGACGGCGATCTGAAGTGGACCATCACCGCGACCGCCGAACTCAGCACCCTCCCCACCGCGCCCGGACGCCGGGAAGACCCCGACCCCGACGAGCCGGTGGTCGCGATCGACGGCGCCGAAATGTACGCGCGCACCGAGGCGATCGGCTTCGACTACGGCGAATCGTTCCGGTCCGTCCGCAGCGTTACCGCCGGGGAGGACTGGGCGGCCGCCGAGATTGCCGTTCCGCCTCTCGTCGCCGCTGAACTCGGTGACTACCGATTCCATCCGGCGCTCATCGACGGCGCGTTCCAAACCCTTTTCGGGGCACCGTTTCTCGGGCACCAGGAAAGCGACGAACCGTATCTGCCGACCCGGGTCCGCCGCTGCGCCGTCTACGGCCCGCCCGAGCAGCACATGACCGTGCGGGTCTCGGTCGTGTCCGCGACCCGCGAGGCGGTGGAAAGCGACATCACGATCAGCGGACGGTCCGGTGACCCGCTGGTGGTCGTCGACGGCTTCGTCGTGCAGTCCCTGACCACGTCGTCGCGGATGTCGGCCGATCACATCGATAAGGGGCTGTACGACATTGCGTGGTCGCCGAAGATCGAAACGACCTCGAAGACGGTCGAATTCGGTGACGACGAGCCCGCTGCCCGGTCGTGGCTCGTGTTCGTTGACGACTCCGGTCTCGGGGCACACGTCGCCGACGGCCTGCGCCGCCGCGGCGACCGCGTCCACACCGTCGAACACCGATCGGTCGAGGCGCCCACCTCTACCGACGCGGGATATGTCATCAATCCCCGACGCCCCGAGCACGTCGCCGAGCTGCTCGAGCGTCACCTCGACAGTCACGGCGACCTCGACGGCATCGTCGACTGCTGGCCGCTGGACATCGCGTCGGCGCACGGCGATCAGTGCCACGACATCGGCGCCTTCACCGTCCTGCGGCTCGCGAAGGCCATCGCCGGCCAAGGCGGCGCCGCGGCGCGCCTCTACCTGGTCACCGGCAACGCCCAACCGGTGGCCGGAAGTCGCCTGACCGGGGTCAATCAAGCCGCGCTGTGGGGCCTCGGTCGTGTCATCGGACACCAGGAGCTCCCCGAACGCTGGGGCGGCCTGATCGACGTCGACGCCGATGCCGACCCAACGGAGGGGGCCGAGCTCATCTGCGAGCACCTGTTCGACGACGACGCCGAGGACCAGATCGCGATCCGCGACGGCGTGACGTTCGTTCCGCGGCTTCGCCCGTGCAGAACCTTGACCAAACCGTTTCCGACGAAACTCACTCCCGACGCGACCTACGTGGTCACAGGCGGAACGGGTGGACTCGGCCGGGTGGTGGCCACCTATCTGGCCGAGCGGGGGGCGCGGCACATCACCCTACTGAGTCGCAGCGCCATCCCACCGCGGGACCGGTGGCCGACGCTGACCGACGACGATCCCCACTTCGCCGCCGTCGCCGCCATCAAGGCGATCGAACGGCTCGGTGCGCACGTCGCGACCGTCAGCGTCGACGTCGCCGATGCCGAGCGGGTCAACAAGTGGATCGCCGACCACAACCGCGCGGGCGGACGCGCAGTGCGCGGGATCGTCCACACGGCCGGATCGGTGGCCGACCACCTTCTGGTCAACATGAGCGAAGAGGACTTCGCGAAAGTTTTGGCGCCCAAAGTCACCGGGACACGCGTGTTGCACGACGCCTTCAGAAACGTCGACCTGGAGTTCTTCGTGATGTTCGGGTCGGCGGGATCGACCATCGCTTCGCCGGGTCAGGCCAATTACGCCGCCGCGAACGCCTTCCTCGATGCGTTCGCGTACTACCGTCAGGCGCAAGGGCTTCCGGCGCTCACCATCGGGTGGGGGCCGTGGTCGGTGGGGATGGTTGAAGAGCTCGCGCTGGAGAAGATTTACGTCCAGCGGGGCATCGAGCTGATCTCGCCGGCGGTGGGCGCACGCATACTCGACCGCCTGATCGGTCAGCGGCCTGCGCACGTCGTCGCCATCACCGCGGACTGGAACCGGGCACGCCAGGCCGGTCTGGCCGCGCGCCTGCCGATGATGTTCTCCGAACTCGACGCGGCTGGCGCGACGGCGCAGTCCGGCGATGCGGATTCCTCGGTCATCGAACTGCTCGCGGTCACCGCGGAGGCCGACCGGCCGGCGGTGATCGCGGAGCGGGTGCAGCGCGTCGTCGCCACCGTCTTCGACTGCGCGACAGCCGATATCGACCCCGACGACATGCTCGACGACATCGGACTCGATTCGATGATGGCGATGGAGTTCCGCGTCCGCATCAACACGATGTTCTCCATCGATATCCCGGTGCTGGAAATCCTGCAGGGAGTCAGCGTGCACACACTGTCGGCGCGCATCCTCGCCGAACTGCACGCCATCTACGGCGACGCGCCCGCTGCCGGTGACGAGTCGCCGCCGCAGCCCCCGATCGACGACGTCGATCAGCTGATGGAGGAGTTGTCGGACGCCGACCTGCGGGAGTTGCTGGCCGAACTCGAGGCGTCGGCTGGCGAGCCGAACGCAGGTTCACCGTCGTGACACCGACGAACGCGGTGCACGTCCGGGGTTTGACGAAGACGTATGGCCGCCTGCGCGCGGTGCAGGACCTCGATCTCGACGTCGGCTACGGCGAGATCGTCGCTATCCTCGGACCCAACGGCGCTGGCAAGTCGACGACCATCGAGATACTCGAGGGCAATCGCCAACGCGACTACGGACAGGTGCTGGTTCTCGGCGAGGACCCGGGGTCGGCCGGCAGAGGCTGGCGTGCACGGATCGGCATCGTGCTCCAGGAGGTGAGCGACGCCGGGATGCTCACCGTTGACGAGTTCGTGCGCATGTTCGCCCACTGCTACAGCAGGGCTCGACCGCCCGCAGAGGTCCTCGAGCTCGTCGGGCTCGCCCACGTCGCAGGCTCGAGAGTCAAGAGTTTGTCCGGAGGCCAACGTCGTCGGCTCGATGTGGCGCTCGGCATCATCGGCATGCCCGAACTTCTGTTCCTCGATGAGCCGACGACCGGGTTCGATCCTGAAGCCAGACGGCAGTTCTGGGAACTGATCCGACAACTGGCCGCCGACGGCACCACCATCGTGCTCACCACTCACTACCTCGAGGAAGCCGCCGCCTTGGCGCGGCGCGTCGCGGTCATGGCGGAGGGCAGGGTCGTGGCGGTGGACTCACCGGCGGGACTGGTCGATCACGTCAACTCCGCCGCAACAGTCCGATGGGTGGAGAACGGGGAGGTCCGCGTGGAGTCCACCGATTACCCGACCGAACTGATCAGACAGCGCAGCCGCGACGGAGCCGAGCTCGCGCAGTTGACGGTCACCAGGGCGACTCTGGAAGATGCGTACCTGCTACTGATCGGATCGGCGTGATGTCCGTCGAACCCAAGGAGAAGGCGTTCGTGCCACGCCACCTCATCGGCAGTCCGACTGTGGCCGTTCCCTCCGCGGTTCGCATCGGATTCTCCCGCGTCGTACCCGAATTGAAGATGTTCTACCGGCGGCCCGAACAAGTCGTGCTGACCTTCTCGCTGCCGGCGGCGATCTGCATTCTGCTCGGCTCGATTTTCTCGGAGCGGTTGCCCAGCAGCGACATCAGCACCGGTACGGTGATCGCGGCCAGCATGCTCGCCTACGGAATCCTCTCGACGTCGTTCATCAATCTGGGAATCGGCATCGCTGCCGACCGCGAGACCGGAGCGTTGCGGCGGCTGCGGGGGACGCCGACCACCGCGTCGTCGTACTTCATCGGCAAGATCATCTTGGTCGCCGTCGTCAGTCTCGCCGAGGCGGTGATCTTGCTCGCGGTCGGAGTTCTCGTCTTCGGTCTTCGGCTGCCGTCGGACGCCTTCGGCTGGTTCACATTCACGTGGGTGTTCCTGCTGGGCATCGTCAGCTGCTCGCTGCTGGGAATCCTCGTCAGCAACTTCGCGAGCAACGCCCTGTCCGCGGCCGTGCTGACCAACGGTCCCGCAGTCGGGTTGCAGTTCCTGTCGGGAACCTATGTGCCGCTTACCGTTTTGCCGACCTGGATGTTGATCGTGGGGTCGATCTTTCCGGTCAAGTGGATGGCCCAGGGTTTTCGGTCGGTGCTACTGCCGCCGAAGATGGTCGTCTTCGAACCCGCGGGCAGTTGGGAGCACTGGCGGATCTTCTTGGTGTTGACGGCGTGGAGTGTCGGTGGACTGCTCGCCTGCCTGAGAGTCTTCCGCTGGTCGGACAGGGGCTGAAACGATGCCGTCGCTACTATCCATCACCGCGCACTTTTTCCTGCAAGTGGCGGTGATCTTGCTGACCTATCGCCTGTTGTGGCCCGTGTTTCGCCGGCTGGCTCAGGTGCAGGTGGTCGCGATCATGGTGTCCGGATTCCTGCTGGGCCCCTCAGTGCTGGGGTGGATCTCGCCCTTTGCGCAGCAGTGGCTGTTTCCCACGAAGCTGACCATCGGCGCGGAGACGTTCACCCATCCGAACCTCACGGCCATCTACGTCGTCGGCCAACTCGGACTGGTGCTCTACATGTTCCTGGTGGGAGCGTCGTTCAAGCTCGACATCCTCAGCGCACACACCAGGCAGGCCGGCGCCACCGCGGCCGCGGGCATCGGCGTCCCGCTGATTCTCGGTGGGGTCGTCGGATGGTGGATGATAAGCCTCGGCGGCTACTTCACCGACACGGTCGCGCACTGGCAGGGCGGCCTGTTCGTGGCCGCGGCCGTGGCGATCACGGCGTTTCCGATGCTGGCGTGGATCGTCTACGACTCCGGCTTGCTCAACACCAGGCTGGGCACGATGTCGCTGTCGTGCGCTGCAATCGACGACGCCTGCTCGTGGGTGCTGCTGGCGACCGTGGTCGCCACCTCCAGGGGCAGCGTCCTCGGCGCCATCGTGGCAGTCGCAGGCGGCGTCGGCTACCTGCTGGTGATGATCTACCTCGGCCGGCCGCTGCTGGCCCGCCTCCAGATGTGGACCCCGCGCCGCGCCGACACCGAACGCACCGGTGGCTTGCCGATCGCCCAGCTGAGCGTCGTGCTCATCGTCGTCCTGGCGGCCAGCTGGTTCACCGACGTAGTCGGAATCTACTCGGTCTTCGGCGCTTTCGTGGCCGGTGCGGTTATGCCCCGAGGTCCACTGCTCGATGCGATCCGCGAACGGCTCGAACCGCTGACCGCCTACCTGCTCCTGCCCGCCTTCTTCATCTATTCCGGCTTGAACACCCAACTGACGCTGATCCTGGACGGACCGACGCTGCTCATGGCCGCCGTCGTCCTCGTCATCTCCTTCGCGGCGAAGTTCGGAGCCGTCGGACTCGCGGCGCGCTGGCAGGGCATGAGTTGGTATGAGGCGGGGTCGATGGGCGCGCTGGCCAACGCACGCGGCCTGATGGAACTCATCCTGCTCAACATCGGTTATGAAGCCGGCCTAATCACCGGGAAGCTGTACACGATCCTGGCGCTCATGACGATCGTCACCACGTTGATGGCCACGCCGATGCAGCGTCTGTTCGCACGGCGCCTTCGGCAGTCGGGACGGGAATTCGGTCCAGCAGGGGAGAGGCCGTTCGGCGAAGCGCTCCCGGCTCGCCCCGGGTCAAGCGCGTGGCCGGCCGATATTCCGCGCGCGTGAAGCCGTAAAAGCCTGTTGTATAGAGCATTTCAACGACTTCTTCCGGTGCAGCCTATGAGCGTCCGCAAGGCCTGCGCCACCACCTCAAGCGCCTCGAGGGGGCGAGGTGCCCGCACGACGGGATGATCTCCACCGTGCGCGCCATCCGCGCCACCGCCCGGCGGGCTCTGATGCTCGAAGCCGAAGCCGCAGAACACGAAACCGAACTTGAGCTTCTCGTCACCGCCGCATGCCCACAGCTGCTCGACCGACCCACGACGTACGCCGCCTAGACCTCCGACTGCGATGAACAATCCGGAAGGCGGAGCGACTCGCTGTCGCCGTCCTCGTCGATCTCACCCAGCACCCGCCGCCGTGGTGAGGCTACAACCCCGCGTCCCGGTGACCACCAACGTTAGCTGCGGCGGCAAATCTCACCTCAGCGTCAACCCAGCAGCTAGGGGTTTACGCAACCCCACCGCAAACCTCCGGAAGCTACACGATGGTCTGCGGTCGTGCGGCGTCCGAGGCCGAGATATCTTGTCGCACAGAATGAATCGTGGCTAGCGGAAGCTCTCTACCAGTGAGAATGCGAGTTAGCTGAAATTGGCCGCAAACCCGGTTTGGAGGACTTAAAATCCGTCCAGTCTGGGTTCGAGTCCCAGTGGGGGCACTGAGAACGCGCTGGTGGGGGCGTTATTGGACGATCATTGATTCGCCTGAAGGCGGTTCGTGTACGCGGCGTGTACGACCCCGCGCGGGGCTAGCTAACTGTCACATGTCACGTCCGGCGGACGGACGGGTCATTTGGTCAATCCGCTGTGGCCGCCCAGCGCGTATCCCTGCCCGATGGGCAGGCGAGTCTGACCGCGGCGAATCTCGTTTCGAGGGCGCTGCTTCATTGACCAAGTGGCCGCGGGCTCGGGCACCATCTTGCGCCGTCTACTGCCTGTCCTCTGAATCCATCGCCGTCCGGGTCCACCGGTACTAGCGTGCGGCAGCGCTGCCCTTGGTGTCATCGGAGCGTTCAGGTTCCCGGCTGCGACCGAGCCGGCCCAGCCGCCAGGGATGCTTCTCGTGTGGCCACATCCTCTCGATCTCGGCGTTGAACTCGGCGCCCAGCAGCACCGCGAACGCGGTGATGTAGAGCCACAGGACTACCGCTATCGGCACCGCGAGTTGGCTGAAGACGGCGTCTCCGCGGACGCTCAGCGTCAGATAGGCGCGCAATCCGGCCGAGGCCAACAGCCACAGCACCATCGCCAGCAGCGCCCCCGGCAAGTCACGGCGCCAAGGCGTCCGCCAGGGGACGCCGACGTGGTAGAAGGTGGCCAGGCCGGCGAGCACGAGAAGGACCACTGCGGGCCAGAACAATTGGTCGAGCGCCCGTAGCGTGGTGTCTTCGACGCTGTCAGGGGCCAGCCATTCCACGAGCCGGGGACCCACCACCAGCGGCGGCAGCAGCGCTGCTGCGCCGACGAGTCCTCCGAGGGTCAACCCCAGCGCCAGCAGGCGCCGCCGCCAGCCAGGTCGAGGGTCGAGGTCGTAGGCGATCGTGATCGTCTCCAGATAGCGGTTCACCGCCCTCGAACCGGCCCAGATGCTGAGCACGATGCCGATGGACACCACGCGGCCGTGTGTTTGGGCGAGCACGGTACCCACCACCCGCTTGTAGGAGGCGTAGGTGGGGTCGGACAGGAACGATTCCGGAATCCCGAGCACCAGGCGGCGCAGCTCGTCGGTTCCCTCTGGGCCGAGGGCCGCGGCGATGAAACCGAGCGATCCGATGATGGCCAGCGCTAGCGCCGGCAGAGAGATCAGGGTGAACAGCGCTGCTTCGGCCGCCAGACCGGGAACCCGGTCATCGAAGGTCTCGCGGCCAGTGCGCTCGATCAGCCGCCAAGCCTGCTGCACCGGTCGGGGTGCGCGGGAGAGCAGTGCTGAGCCGCGCCGGTGCAGGCTCGAGCGGGTGGCCGAAGCGAACGCGACCGGCCGCGACCACAGGGACTGCCGCTCGCCTTCTGCTGCCATCGGTCCGAGCCTAGGAGCACCGCGATAACCGCTACGTTTCGGTCGTCGTTCGGCTCAGCCCGGCACTCGAATATCGCCGCACTTCGATACTTGAAATCCGTCCAGTGTCGGTTCGAGTCCGACTGGGGGCACCGGATAAGCGCTGGTAGGCGCGGTATGGGAGCGAATGGAGCGGTTGAGGACTGCGCTCGTCGCGGGGACCAGGGGACCGGGGGCCTTTCTAATCCGCCAGCTGCCGGTTCGAATCCGAGTTGGGGCGCGCGGGAAAGTGCACGTAAGTAGCCCTTTCGTGCGGGCGCTGCGGCGACGGCGGCAGGCCCTTTGTGCAACAACGCGACAGTCGATTGCGCGCATCAGTGCCAGAGACGTGGGACCAGCATGGGCACCCGCTCGCGGTAGCGGCGGTAAGGTTCACCCAGGGCGGTAATCAGGTCGCGCTCTTCGAGCTGCAGCCCGATGAGGATATAGGCGGTGGTGGCGAGGGCGAACAACAGCCGCCCTGCCGTCATGGTCGGCGTAGCCCAGAATGCGATCAGTAACCCCGACATCAGCGGATGGCGAACCAGGCGAAAGAGCCACACCACACGAAATCCCTTCTCCACGAGCGGATTCGAACGCCAAGCACTGAACACCTGCCGCAGGCCGAATAACTCGAAGTGGTCGATCATAAATGTCGACGCGAGTGCGATTACCCAGCTCAAGGCGCCCAGTGCGGCCAGCGCGACCCGGCCCGGAACCGAACCCACCTCCCAAACCGGGGTATCGATCGTTCGCCACTGCCAGCACAACAGGGCAAGCGCCGCGCTGGCGCACAGTACATAGGTGCTGCGCTCGATCGGGGCGGGGATGTACCGGGTCCACCACCGTTTGAAGGCGGGTCGCGCCATGACGCTGTGTTGCACAGCGAAAATGCCCAGTAAGCCGAGATCGATGACTGCCGCGCGCGCGAACGGCGCATCGATGGCGTGGTCGATGCTGCGGGGCACCGCGATGTTCTCGATGAAACCGATCATGTAGACGAAGATGGCGAGAAAGACGACGTAGCTAAACGAACCGTAGAGCACCGCGCCGAGGCGAAGTGCTCGGCTGCGGGTGTGCCCGGTGTCCACGCTCGGTCGTCGCATCGGGCATTCGGTCAACTTCAGGTCGCTGTCTTGAACACCGGCATGGGGTTCGGGTGTGCTGCTCATGAGCAGGTTCCTTCCTCGTCGAGAAATCGCAGGGGTGGGTCGACGGGCGGTGTGGATCTACCCGAGGAACCGGTCTTGGTGCGAGGCGTCAGCCGGCCGGCCAGATGTTCTGGTTGATGCGAAAGACGTTGTCCGGGTCGTATTCCGCCTTGACTTCGGTAAGCCGGCGGTAGTGCGGCCCGTAGGTGGCGGAGACCACGTCCTGACCCTCATCCATCATGAAGTTGACGTAGGTGCCGCCTCGCCGACTGAATTCAGGCGGCTCATGCCGCTCACCTCCTCGAGGACGCTGTGATGTCGATACTGGGACGCTACGACGCGCCGGAGCCACACGTCATGACCACAACGAAGCATTTCGGCAGGCAGGCGATGATGGTCAGATATGACTATCGACCGAGCGATCCGGAAGCGGCTCGTTGGGCACATGGCGCAGTGGGTGCCGCCACCGCGGGGACGCTTCTACCTGGCGATGCGCATCTACTGGCCCGAATCCGAAGCGCTCGACGGCACCTGGGAGCCACCACCCGTCCTGAGGATCTGACCCGAGCGAGCCCGGCGAGCTTCTGACTGCCCGCCCGGTAAGCGCGGGTCGCATTGTCTGTCAACGCCTTTCAGCCTGGACGTGATTGCACTTTTCCGTGCTCTCATCCCGGATAGGACGTTCAGTCCGCGTCACCCCGGCGCGTGGTCCAGCGTCGCCGCGAGTGCCTCGGCGTCCAGGCGCATCAGCCGCAACTGCCCGGTCATGTTCACGCGATATCCGTTGAAGTACAGCCCGGGCGCGTTGGGGTGGGTGTCGGCTCTGCTGGTGAGTGGCCGGCCCGCGGCGTCGAGCACGCCGAGATGTCCGACCAGCTCCTCCAACCCGCACCGGTATCCGGTGGCCGCGATGACGACGTCAGGGTGGATGCTGCTGCCGTCATCGAGAAGGACTGAGCCACCGTCGAACCCACGCACCGAGGGCACCACACCGATGCGACCCGCCTTGAGATCGGCGACGAACCCGTCGTCGTAGGCCGGGGCCTGATGTCTGTTCCTGAGCCGAGTGGCCACCCCGTCACCCGAACCGGGCAACCCGTATCGCCGCAGGTCGCCGAACAGGAGCCGGGCGGTCAGCCGGCACACCTGGTCGGCCACCCGCACCGGTAGGCATTCGAGCATCATGCCGAGCACGTTCGAGTTGACGCCGAAGACCTTGCGCTGGATCAGGTTCGGTGGTGTCCGGCAGGACACCCGCACCTTCGCCGCACCCGCGGCGACGAGATGGTGGGCGATCTCGGTGCCGGTGACGTTGGGTCCCACCACCAAGACGTCGCGCCCGCGGAATCGGCAGGCGTTGCGGTATGCGCTGGAGTGCAGCAGCTCGCCGGTGAACCCTTCGCGACCCGGCCAATCCGGGACCAGTGCGTGCCGGTCGTGACCTATGGCGACCACGACCAGATCCGACACCGTGGTTCCACGGTTGGTCTCGACGTGCCAGCCGTCGCCGGCGCGCTCGATCCGGGTGGCCTCGACGCCGAACTGGACCTCGATGCGATGGTGGGCGGCGAAGTCCTCCAGGTAGCGGACCCAGTCGTCGCGGGTCGGGAACTCGCCGTACTCGCGTGGCCGGCACGGTAGGTCCGGCAGTGCCGACATGCGTCCGGTCGTGTTCAACCGCAGCCCGTCATAGCGGGCGCGCCAGCTCGCACCCACCGCGTCGGTGCGTTCCAGCACGGTGACATCGGCGCCCGAGCGTTGCAGCGTCGCGGCGGCGGCAAGGCCCGCCGCACCTCCACCACAGACAGTCACTTTCACCATCGGTCATCTTCCGCTGTCAAAGAGATTCCGTGGCCCTTTTTGGGTCGGACGGGACAGCTTTCGGACCGCGACCGCGAGGGTCGACTCCCGGGCGAAGGCGAGGGCAGCGGCGACGTCTGCTGGAGAATCGCAGCGGGCGATCACTGCAGGGCGCTTGTCGATCATCGCGTTGTAGACCGCCCGGGCCTCGTCGTATCCCGGATTGTCGGGCAGAATGACCTCTCCACCCAGGTGGCGGGCTGTCTCGCCGCCCGAATTGCGGCTCATGCCGCTCACCCCCTCGAGGACGCTGTGATGCCGATATTGAAACGCTACGACGCACCGGAGCCACACGTCATGACCACAACGAAGCATTTCGGCAGGCAGGCGATGATGGTCAGACATGACTATCGACCGAGCGATCCGGAAGCGGCTACGTTGGGCACATGGCGCAGTGGGTGCCGCCACCGCTTCTGGCCGGCTGAATGGCCCGAGGCGATGGGTAACCTCAGGCGCAGGAGCGGTTTGATGTTGCTGCCGAGGCTGACTGACTGCCGACGCCGGTTGGGGTGAGTAGCTCGGCCAGTCCATACTGGCTCACGAGATCGATGTTCTCCGGTTCGGCTTCGGGCGATGAGCTCCGCGCGGGCCGGTGGACCGTTCCCAGGTACAGCTCCGTGGCAGCCTTGGCCTGAAACATTCCGATGACGGCCGCGTTGTGTCGTTCCCTGCCGAACTGTGTCAATGCGGTGGTGAGCTTGGCATCGACGTAGTCCAGCGTGTGCTCGATCTGGTGCAGCGCTCTCGCCTCCTCGCGGGCATCTTCACGCTGCGCCTGCGACTTTCGTCGATCGTCGAGGCACCGCATGGTGATGGCGCCGACCGCGGCTGACAGCATCGGGATGAACAGCACTGTGGCGGCCACGCCCAGCGAGCTGTCGAACGTCAACGCGGCGACGATGCTCGAGGCCACCAACACGGAGAGCAGCGCGAGCAGCAGCGTGGTGGGTGATGCCGCGGCTACCCGATCTCCAGCTCGGCGTACGACTGGGCTGAGCTTAGACGACACAGTGGCCACCTGCCGGGCCACGGTGCGGCTGAACTGTTGCTTCGGCCGAGACGTCGCCGGTGCTGCAACTGGCACATCAGCCGTGGGCGCCGACTCGGGGCGCCTATCGTCGGCGGGCGGCGGTGTATCGGAGGTTTGGGCCATGGGGCCATTGTGACCTGAGTGATCTGTGATTCTGGGGAGGTTATCCGGCCCGGTCCAGATCTTCTTCGAACCGCACACTCCCGAGGGGTACCGGCCTCATCGGCGAGCGCATGAACGTTGTTCATGCGGCCCGACGACGGGCGAACGCTCATCCATCTCAATCCCTTCGCCGCCCGCGGCGACAACTCCTACTTCCCGCAAGCCCAGGTCGTCGGCGACATGGCCGATTCGCCGCGGCGGCTGACTGAGGGGTCGGGTCGGCGGGCGACGTCCTGGGGGTTCGCGACGACGATTGGCAACAGATGCTGGACATCAACGTCACCGGGGCGATGAAGCTGGCCCGCGCTGCGCTGCGCGCGCTTATCGATCGAGGCGGTGGGGCCATCATCAACATCTCGTCGGTGGGTGGGCTTTCGGCGTCGCCCCAGCGGGCCGGTTACGGCGTGACCAAGTCGGAGTTACTTGCCTTGACCCGATCACTTGCCTACGACTATGGCCGCCAACGTATCCGGGTCAATGCCGTATGCCCCGGATGGGTGCGCACGCCGTTGGGCGACCAGGTGATGGACGCCTTGGCGAGCGAAAAGCATTGGCCGAGAGGAGGCCTATCGTCTGGTCGCCGCGAACCTGCCATTAGGCCGGGTCGCCGAGCCCTTCGAAATCGCCAACTGCTGTCTGTTTCTCGCCTCCGACGAGGCCTCGTTCGTCACCCGCGCGGTCTTGGTCGCCGGCGGCGGTGGCGAGGTCGTCGACGTCGGGACGCTGGCCTTTGCCGTCTGGTGATCTGCGTTGTCCAATCCTCCTGAGCTGACACCCGACGGACGACAGGAAAACGGCGCCTTGGCGGTGTCGTGGCTGCATGCGCTACAGCCTGCAGATCCGAGTGCAACCGCCGCCACGGATTAGATGACCATTCGATACTGGCGCGTGCTCATGATTTCTCGATTCCGAAAGGGGTTGCGAACCAACGCAATACCGCCCCTATTCAGCTGCGGACCTCTTGGCGGTTCCTTCGGTAACCGGAGTCGTGCCGGAACTCGAGCCTGAGCAACTGCCACTGAAAGTCGATTCTCGCTGGTTCGGTCCCGCTGTGAACTTCGCATTCCCATCGGGGCTGAAGACGTATGTGACTGGCCCTGTATAGGTTTCGTCGATTTTGCAGGCGGGATCCTCTGGGGAATTGCCAATTCGGTGTGTTGTCCTCGTTCCCCTCAAGGTCAATCCGGACAATGTCCCGGTGAGTTCACCTGAAGCATCCCCGGATGCTTCACGGGCACCTGCGCCAGTGTCAACATCGGCGGTGACAAGAACAAGGTCAGCTTCGCCACGGTGGCGAACGAACTCACCGTCGTCGGCGAGGGCAACACCATCACCTACCGCGATGGCGACCCGCAGGTTCAGGACCTCGGTTCTGGCAATACGATTACGAAGGGTAAGCGACAGTGGTGACCGAATTCGTTTCCAGGCTGGCGCTGGCTGTTCTTGCATAGGCAATGTGCAGCATTTTGCCGTCGGATCATGTTGGGCCGTGCCCGGCCAGGTTCCGCCCGAACTATGACCCCGGTCGATCCGCTCCGCCGACCTTAGGCTAAGCCCCCATGGGGTCCTCTGAGCAGGGAGGTGTGGTAACAGTCGGCGAAACGGTCTGTGCTGACGGCACAGTGATTCATCACCTCGAAGCCGGCAACGGCTCGCCCTTGGTTTTGCTACCCGGCTGGTCTCAGTCGGCGAAGACATTCGTGAATCAGTTGACCGGGCTGTCGCAGTCGTGGCGGACGTTGGCTATCGACCATCGTGGACACGGGCATTCCTCGGCGCCCGAGAGCGGCTACCATATCCACCGGCTGGCTGCCGATCTGAGGGACGTCATTGTGTCCCGCGACCTCAATGGGGTGCACCTGCTCGGCCACTCGATGGGCTGCGCTGTGATCTGGTCCTACCTCGAGCTGTTCGGCCGCGAACGGCTGGCATCGTTGATCCTCGTCGACCAAATGCCATGTGCCCTGAGGAATCCCGCGTGGACCGACGCCCAGGCCCTCGAGGCCGGAGCGACGATGGATGCCCCCGGCCTCTTCGAGTTCACCGATGCACTGCGCGATACCGACGGTGCAGACCCCCGCGGCGACTTCTTGACCGACGTCACTTCACCAGGTATTCCACCCGGCCAGTTGACGTGGCTCATTGACCAGAGTTTGACGTTCGATCGGCGCCACGCCGCCGACCTCATCTTCGACGTGGCGACACATGACTGGCGGCCACTCATGCCGCACATCGATTTGCCGACACTCGTCGTCGCCGGCGACTCGGTCAACGTTCCTATCGCCTCGCAAGAATGGATCGGTGGACGGATTCCCGGTGCACGCTTCACCTGCGTGACGGGGTCGGACGGAGGCACCCATTTTCCGTTCCTGGAGAACCCGGACTCGTTCAATGCAACCGTCCGGGGGTTCCTTCAGCGCGGGGCGCTACGCGCTCGCTGACCGCAAGACCGTCCTCATGCCCGCCGCGGCCCTGCTGACCGTCGTCGGCATCGCAATCGGCATTGCTGTCACCGTCACCAGACCGACTGACAGCTTGCAATGGACTGGCCGACCGCGGATTTGGGCAGCTTTGATTACACGCGAGAAGGCGACACCCTGTAGCGCCGACACCAGTTTGCAAGACTGTAACCCGGTCATCCAACGGCGAAGGAGAACGGGTGCTCGTGCATCTAAGCGGCGGGGAGGACCAGCGCCGTAACGGTTTGATAGGCGCCGCACTATGACGGAACCGACGGCAGGTCCGGATGAGCCGGCCGTTTTCCTGCACAAGTCGGTACTCGTCTGCGTGACGGCGACCATCGCCGGTGTTCTCGTCGGTTTCGTCGGCGGCGCTTTCCGCTGGTGCCTGCAGGCGGCGGACGACTTGCGCGTCGACTTCGTCGACTGGGCGCATCGGCTACCCGGGCCCGGCTGGCTCGTGCCCGTGGCCGCCGCGGCGGCGGGGGCAAGCCTTGCCGCTCTGATCGTGCGTTGGGAGCCGCTCGCCGCCGGAAGCGGCATCCAGCATGTAGAGGCGGTCTTTCGGGCCGACGCGCGGCCCCCGCACATCCGCATACTTCCGGCCAAGTTCGTCGGCGGCGTGTTGGCGATCGGCTCGGGACTCGTGCTGGGGCGGGAGGGGCCGACGGTCCACATGGGTGCGGCGATCGGCGCCGAGACGGCGCGGCGCGCCCGGCTTCCTGAGTCCGAGGTCAGAATGTTGCAGACGGCAGTGGGTGGCGCCGGCCTGGCGGTCGCCTTCAACGCGCCGATCGGTGGCACTCTGTTCACCCTGGAAGAGGTGACGCGGTCGTTCCGGGTGAAGACCGTACTGGCGACCCTGTTCGCCGCGGCAGCTGCGGTCGGCTGTTCTCGGCTCGTCCTCGGAAACCACCCGGACTTCCTCGTCGAGCCAACCCGGGCCCCAGCGCTCGCGTGGCTTCCGCTCTTCGTTGTCTTCGGCCTGCTGACCGGCTGTCTCGGTGCGGTCTACAAC
>JBAPQQ010000704.1:0-2697 GCA_049280695.1 Mycobacterium sp. | reverse complement strand
TCAGCAGGCCGAAGAGCCCGTTGATCAACGAGCCGGTGGCCAGCACGATGACGAACAGCACCCCGAGGATCGCGTTGATCCGGGTGAAGACGTTGGCGCGGACGATCTCCGAGACGGTGCGTGCCGCGCGGGTCGGCACGTCGTTGGTCTTGCCCTCGGCGATCCGTTGTGCGACTTCGGCGTCGGTGAGCCCGGTGGGCGGTGCAACGGCGGAGCCCGTCATGCCTTGGAGACTAGCCACTCAGCGCGTGAACGTGCCGAGCTTGTCGCTGTCGAAGTACTCCAGCGTCAACGTGTTGCCGTCGAACGACGCCTTCGAGATCGTGCCCGGCGGGGCGTTCTCGCTCTGCACCGCGAACGTGAACGTGTCACCGTCCCAATGGGTTAACGGGAACGAGCCGCGCGGCCCGATCGACAGCTGCAGGGCGCCGTTGGCCTCCGTGACCCTGGCGGGGCCCCAATAGGGACTGGCGTATTCGCCGACGTAGGTGTTCAGCGGCCGCGGTCGCACGGCGCCGACCGGCGGCTGCTTGCCGACCAGCGATCCTTCCGGCTTGTCCATGCCGTCGAAGGCCTCGCGGTACAGCGCTGTCCAGTTCTCCCTTATCTCGCCGTACTGCACGAGATCCAGGAACTCCGCGGCCAATGTCTCGGGCACGCCGATTGGTGCGGCATTGGTGAGCGCGATCAGCCCGACATCCGCCGACGGCAACACCGCGAAAGCGGTCCCGGCACCTAGCGCGAAGGCGCCCGAGTGGCTGTATTGCGGGCGGCCGGACGACGTCACCGACACGTTGAAGCCGTGGCCATAGAACGAGGCACGCGCACTCGGTTTCGCCGCGGGCACCGAAATGACCTGCGGAGTCACGGTGGGCAGCAACGCTTCCGGCGACGTGATTCGAATGCCGTTGTAGGTGCCGTTGGCGAGCATCAGCGTCAGCCAGCGGGCCATGTCGTTGATCGACGAACTGACACCGCCGGCCGGCGACTGCGCGTCCGGATTGCGAGTGTAGAGGGGCTGATACCCGTTGGGCGTCTTGACGTGTCCCACGGCGCGGTTCTTGCGGCTCTCGTAGTCGGCAAAGCGCGAACTCGTCGACGCCATACCCAGCGGCCGATACAGCTCCTCGTCGCAGAGCACGTCCCACGGCTTGCCCGCCGCGGCGGCGACGGCCTCAGCGGCTGCCGTCACACCGAAGTTGGTGTATTCGTAGGTGATTCGAAACGGGGCCAGCGGCAGATACTTCAGCCGCTCCAGCACCTGGCGGCGGTCATAGCCGAGGTCTTCGAGGAGGTCGCCGGCATGGTCGGGCAGGCCGGAGCGGTGCGAGTACAGATCAGCGATCGTCGCGTTACGCGTCACGTAGGGGTCTGACAATGCGAACCAACCCAGCTTGGCCGACACCGGAGTGTCCCACGCGACGGTCCCGTCGGTTACCTCGTGGGCCACGACGGTGGCCCCGACGGGTTTGGACAGCGAGGCAAGCTGGAACACCGTGTCGGCATCGACCTTGGCGCCTGTTCGCACGTCGGTGACGCCGAAGCCCTTGACGTAAGCCACTTCTCCGTCGTGCACCACTGCAACGGCCATGCCCGGGATGCCCGAGCTCTTCATCAGGTCAGCGACGAGTCCGTCGAGCTTGTGTATTGCGTCGTCGACTCGCCCCGCAGGAATGTCGACCGCGGACACCTCGTTCGGCGGGACGTCGGACGGTGACGGCTCGGGGTGCTGCGGCGACCCGCAGGCGACGAGAAGCAGCGCCAGGGCCACACCGATGCCGCGTCGAATTCTGCAGCAGGGCTGTGGTTTTCGCTGATTCACGACCTTGGTGCAGATCTCGGCGAGGCTCACAGCTGCCACCACTGGTCAACTGCGGCCGGTCCCGACGCGTCGACCCGCTCGCCGGGCCTGGGCACTGCGACGTCGACACCTGCTGCTTCGGCGGCGGCGAGAAGCCGTTCGACGGGCTCGGCCCAGGCATGCGGCGCGAGCCTGAACGTGGCCCAGTGGATCGGCACGAGAAGACCCTTGTCTGCGCCCGACAGGTCCAGGTGCGCGCGAACGGCCTCCTCGGGATTCATGTGGATGTCGGGCCACAGCTTGTTGTAGGCGCCGACGGGCATCAGCGTGAGGTCGAACGGGCCGTGCTCTGAACCGATGTCGGCGAAGCTGCGGGTGTAGCCGGTGTCGCCGCCGAAGTAGGCGCGGTGCTGCGGACCGGCGATCACCCATGACGCCCACAGCGTGGTGTTGCGGCTGACGAAGCGCCCGGAGAAGTGCCGCGCTGGTGTGCACACCAGCCTCAGATCGTCGACGAGACCCGCTTGGCCCCAGTCCAACTCGATGATCCGCCGGCTGGGTATCCCCCAGGTGCGCAGGTGTGCTCCGACCCCGAGCGGGACGACGAACGGTGCCCGCTGGCTCCGCGCGAGCGACAGCACCGTGTCGAGGTCCAGATGGTCGTAGTGGTCGTGACTGATCACCACAGCGTCCACCGCCGGCAACGACTCCACCGGCGCCGGCGCCGGATGCATCCGCTGCGGCCCCACCGTGTGCGAGGGCGAGCACCGCTCGCTCCACACCGGGTCGGTGAGCACGCGGTAGCCGTCGATCTCCAGCAGGGCGGTCGAATGCCCGAACCAGGTGACCGCCACCGGTGCCGGTGGCATACCCAGGCCCGCGGGCCGCACCACGGG